>NZ_JMFG01000016.1 GCF_000687145.1 Thermoanaerobaculum aquaticum | reverse complement strand
CCACCACCGCCACCGGCAAAGCGTGCAGCCAAGGGCGCCGCCGTCTCAGCCGGCGGGCCAGCCAATAGGCTAAAAGCAAGCCTGCCAGCACAAAAGCAGCGGTCACCGCCGGCCGGTTGGCGGTGCCCAGCAAGAACTTGGCCTTCCTTTCTTCCGCCACCGCAAAGGTGGGCATGTAGGTTTGCGGGTCACGCCGCAGAAAGTCAAAGATTTGCGTGCCGCCGGGGTCCCTTCCCGTGGTGAAGGTGGCCCAGGAAACCGGCGTTTGGGCGGGAACGGTGGGGGTGAGGCGCGCGTAGCCTCCCTTGCTGGCCAAGGCGGCCAAATGGGGGAGCTTGCCCTCGGCCAGGAGCTTTTCGGTAAGGGCAGCATCGGCACCGTCAAAACCCAGCACGATCACCCGCCCCGGAGGAGAAGCCACGGCGGCGCACGCCACACCCAAAAGAGCGGAAAACGCGAAGGTGACCCTCATAACCGTGAGATGCTAGGGCCAGGATGGGGGCGCCGCAAGCCCCTTCCGGCAAGAGCGTGAAACCTCCGGCGCAAGGGGTGAAGGTCGGGGGTGCGCCCCCCGGGGTGCAAGCGGTTCCCCAGCAGCACAAAAACTGCTTCCCGCTCCGGGTCCACCCACAGGGAGGTGCCGGTAAAGCCGGTGTGGCCAAAGGAGGCCGGCGACAGGGCCGGACCTGCCGAGCACCCCGGGGTGGTGGCCAGCTGCCAGCCCAAACCGCGGGCCTGTGCCATTCCCGGCGTGTGATCGCGGGTGGCCAATTTCGCCTCCTCCGCCGAAAGCAAGCGGCCAAAACCCGGGAGGTACTCCTGGGCCAACCGCAGAGCCCCCCAGGCGGTGCCAAAAAGCCCGGCGTTGCCCGCCGCCCCACCCAGCCCCCGCGCGTTGCCGTCGTCGCAGGACCAGCTATGGGCAAGAGGCGGGGGGGGTTGCGCCTGGAAGCCCTGCTCCCGGCACAGCCGCTCCTCCACGAAAAAGCGCTTTTCCCCCAGGGCCACCGGCCGCGAAAGGGGCGGTGCAAAGTCCAGCTCCTGCCCCAACCCCAGAGGCTTAAGCACCTCCCGCCGGAAAAGCTCAGAAAGGGGAAGCCTTCCTACCCTTTCTAACGCCATGCCCAAGGCAATAAACCCCAAACACGAGTAAACCACCGCGCTTCCCGGCGCATAAGCGGGGGCGATTCCAGCCATAGCCCAAAGGTAGCCCTCCCGGGAGG
Source organism: Thermoanaerobaculum aquaticum (assembly GCF_000687145.1). Lineage (NCBI taxonomy): Bacteria > Pseudomonadati > Acidobacteriota > Thermoanaerobaculia > Thermoanaerobaculales > Thermoanaerobaculaceae > Thermoanaerobaculum > Thermoanaerobaculum aquaticum. The sequence continues at coordinate 113,403 of NZ_JMFG01000016.1, read as the reverse complement.
GCTCACCGTAGGCGTAAAGAGGCGCCCAAGCCGGAAAGCCTCCGGTGTGGGTGAGGCATTGAAACACCGTGACGGAAGCCCAGGGGCTCCCCTTCAACTCCGGGAGGAAGCGTTTCAGAGGGTCCGCCAAGCCCATACCCTGACGACGGGCGAGGAGAAAAAGGGTGGTGGTGACCAGCGGCTTGGTGAGGGAAGCCAGGTCGTACCAAGTATCCGGCGTCACCAGGCCAGCGCCAAGTCCCCTTTGCCCGAAGGCCACGCATTGCGGCTCATACGGGCGCCCCCAAAGCGCCACAAAGCCCGGCGCCAGGCCGCTGGCCACAGCCGCCGCCAAAAGCCGCGTCACGGAGGCTTCGCTTTCGCTCACCGCGGCTTATACCCCCCTTCCCGCCCCAAAAAGCTCCAGGTGCAAACGCGGGGAAAAGCGAAACCCGAAGCGCAGGCACAAACGGGCCACCTCCGGTGCCACCTGGGCCACCTCCTGGGCGGTTTTGCCCTCGGGCATGAGCAAAACCCGATCCCCACTCACCCCCAGGCGTTCCACCAGCGCCACAATTTCGGGCATATCTTGCTCGCCCTGGACCACAAACTTCAGCTGGAAGTTGGGATGCCGCTGCAACAGCAAGCGCAAAGGTGCAAGGTTTTCCCGCAACCTGCGGTGTCGCGCCCGCCAGACGCCCTCCGGGTCGGAGTTGGCGGTTTTGGGTGACACCGAAAGCAAATCGCAGGCAAACTCCGGGGCCAATGTACCCGCGGTTTCCACGGTGATGTGGTGCCCTTGGGCCTTGAGGGCCGCGCACAGGGCTGGCAGTTCCCGCTGCAGCAGCGGCTCGCCACCGGTGATGACCACGTGCCGGAGCCCAGCATCGCGGGCTGCGGCCACCAGCTCCCCCACCGAAACCCTCCGCCCCTCCGGTTGCCACGAGGTGTAGGGGGTGTCGCACCAGCGGCAGCGCAGGTTGCACCCGGAGGTGCGAATGAAAAACGAAGGGGTGCCGGCCAGGATGCCCTCCCCCTGCAGCGAGGCAAAAACCTCAGCGACGAACACCGAAGAGGCCCAGCACCCGCGGCCAGGTGCGCACCGCCAGGGCGGTCGCCAGCGACAGCAGCAGCGCTCCCCCGGCCTGATGGGCGGTGGTCAGCAACACCTCCAGGGGCGTTTGCGCCCGGGCCCCCGGGGGATACCCGCGCACCCAAAGGGCGGCAAACCCCAAAACCACCTGCAGCCCCACAACCACCAGCAACGCTCGCGCCCACGTCCGCAAAGGGCTACTCCCCAAAAGGCGAGCAGCTCCCAGCGCAGCCATCAGCAACACCACCGTGGCCAGCGAAATGTGCACCAAAAGCCCCTGAGCAAAGTGGCGTTGCAGGGCGCCCAGGACCAGCTGCAGGAGCAAAAGCCCCCAGAGCCAGCGCGGCCAGAGCAGGGAACCCTCATCACTGCCCCGGCGGTTGGCTGCCAGGCCCACCGCTAAAGCCACAAGGCCAGCCAGCACCAGCTGGCCTAGCACGCCATGGACCACCGCCAAACCCAGGGAAGGCTCCAGGGCCGCCGGATCCTGGGAAAGCGTGAGCTTGCCCGTCACCCGCAAGCCCCCCAGCACCCCCTGCACCACCACCAAAAGGACCAGGACCCAAGCCCAGCGCACCGTACCCCGGGGCTTTCGCAACCAGGAAAGGTAGGCGGCGAGCGCCAGAACCGTCAGCCCCACCAGGCTCCCAAACAAGCGATGGGCGTGCTCGTAGTACACCCCCCCGGTCATGCGCGAAAGCGGGAAGAAGAACATGTTGCTGCCGTAGGTGTTGGGCCAATCGGGGACAGCCAGCCCGGCCCCCTGGGAGGTCACCAGCCCGCCGGCCACCACCAGGAGGAACGTAGCAGCCACCGCGGTCCTGGCGAAGAGCTCGGCCCCATCCACCGACAGCTGCTTTCCCCTGGCCAAAAACGAGCCCAAACCGGCAAGTACGCCCCCGGAAAGCAGCGCCCCCGGCACAAAAACCCAGGGGGAAACCCCTCCTTCGGCCAACAGGCTCCCGAGGATCAAAAGGTTGACAGCCGAGGTGAGAAAACCCACCTTTGCCCCCGGCCAAAAGCCCCGCCCGTTCACCCGGCCCGCCAAATAGCCGAAGGCCAGGTACAGGAGCATGAAGGCGATGCCCAACACCCGGGGAGACGCGCCAACCCCCGGGAAGCGGCCCAGGTAGCCCACGGCCCACATGCTGACAGCCGCCAAAAACGCTAAAGGCAGTGTTGTTCCTTTCGCTTCCACCGGTCCTCCCGGCTGATGATACCTTACCCACTGCCCCTCCGCGGAGGAAGGCCGCTGGGGCTTCGGTTGTGCACCGTTGGGCAAATCCTCGGGGTTATGTTACTCTGTCTCAGTCGCGATGCTTGCGGGACCCCTTTTCCGCCGGCTGGTCCGTTTTCTGCAGCTCCACATGGAGCTCACCAAGGCCCGCCTGTCCTCCTTGGTGGTGGTCACCGCCGGAGGCGGGTACGTGCTGGCTGCGGGTTTTGAGGATTCCGCACGCCTGCTCTGGACCCTCTTGGGCACGTTCCTGGCCTCCGCCGGAGCCATGGCGCTCAACGAGGTGTGGGAGGTGGGCCGCGATGCCAGGATGCACCGCACCGCCACCCGGCCGCTGGTCACCGGAGCCCTCCCCCGCTGGTACGGGTTGGTTTTTGGCATTCTTTGCAGCAGCTTCGGGGTTGTTCTCCTGGCCTGGAAAAGCCACCCGCTGGCCGCCCTCCTGGGGCTTCTGGTGATTGCCCTTTACGTGCTGGTTTATACCCCCCTGAAGGCCAAAAGCCCCTTTTGCACGCTGGTCGGTGCGGTGTGCGGTGCCATTCCCCCGCTCATGGGGTGGGCCGGAGCTACAGGAAGCCTCGCGCCGGGGGCCTGGATTTTGGCCTTCCTGCTGTTTTTCTGGCAAATCCCTCACTTTCTGAGCCTGGCCTGGCTTTACCGCGAGGACTACCGGAGGGGTGGTTTTCGCATGCTGCCGGAGGTGGACCCCGAGGGGCGCCTTACCGGCCGCTTTTCTTTCCTCTACGCCCTGGCCACCGCCGGCTCGGCCCTCTCCCTCGCCCTTCTCCGGCTTGCCGGAGCTTACTTCACCGCGGGAGCCATCCTGCTCGGTGGGACCCTGGTGTTCTTTGCCTGGCGCCTGGCGGCTGCCCCTTCGGACCGGACGGCGCGGGCGCTTTTCCGCACCACCTTGCTTTACCTTCCCCTGGTGGTTGTTCTTTCGGCGGTGGACCGCCGCGGCGAGGTAAAATCCAGCCAAGTTGCGGAGGCTCCCGCTCCCCCTGCGGCCGCGCTCATCTGGGTTCGTGAACGGTAAGCGCAGGCCGGGTTTTTCCCCCGCTTTTTGGGTGCTGGGCTTTGCCCTGGTGGCGTCAGCGCTGGCGGTAGCCTGGTGGATGCTTCACCTGGCCGGCACCCACCCCTACCGGCAGGGCGACGGGCGCCACCCGGAAAGCTACGGCTTTGCCTTGGGGAACTTTTCCCTGGACCGCGGCAGCCTGGTGGCTTCCGGCCTTCCCCGCGACGGCATCCCTGCGCTGGTGGACCCCGCACCCCTTTCGCCGGAAGCTTTACCCACCCTGGGGCGCCGTTTCCTTTTGCCCTCCGACCCGGTGGCGGGTGTGGTCATCCACGGGCAAGCCCGCGCTTACCCCTTGCGGGTTTTGGTCTTCCACGAGCTTGTCAGCGACCGGCTGGGAGAGGAGCCCATCCTCGTGGTCCACCAACCCCTGTGCGGGTTGACCGCGGTGCTTTCCCGAAGGCTTTCGGCCCGCACCCTTACCTTTGGCCACAGCGGCTTGCTGTGGAACTCCTGCGGGCTTTTTTACGATCGGGAAAGCCAAAGTCTGTGGTTCCCCTTAGCCGGAACGGCGGTTGCCGGCCCCGCCGTCTCGCAAAAACTGGAATTTCTGCCCTTCACGCTCACCACCTGGGAGCGGTGGCAACAAACGCACCCCGAAACCACCCTTGTTCAACCGGACCTTTCCCGCCTGGCCCAGTACAAGAGAGACCCCTACAGCAGCTACCTGGGCTCGGATCTCCTGCGCTTTCCGGTAAGACCCCAGCTCCCCGCCGGTTATCGCCGGAAAGCCCCCTTGCTGGTGTTCAACCCCGGGACCCGGCCCTATGTGGTTTCAGCAGAAACCGCCGACGTTGGACGGGCCGTTCTCTCCCTTCCCGGGCCTTTGGAAACGCCGGTGGAGCTCGTGCCCGTCGGGCACCCTCCGGTGTGGGAGGTTTCGCTTCCCCACCCCGAAAAGCAGCCGCCGCTTCTCTACGCCTTTGCCTTTGCGTGGTATGCCCTTCACCCCGAGCAGGACCCACAAACCTGGGTTCAGCTGCCCCGTCAATCGGCGCACGATATCTGACCGCCTCTTTGCAATGGGGCGTGACTACAGCCCCAAAAGCGCTGTGGCTCCCGGAAGCACGTTGGCCAGCTCCCGGAGGTCAGCGCCGGGCCGTTTTCCAGAAGCCAAAAGCAAGCCCACGGTGCCTTCCCGCCGGCGCAGGGGAAACGCCCATAACCCATCTCCACCCACCACCAGGCCCCCCAGCCCTTCGGAAACGCTTTGCCCTTCCAGGCGGATGCCCTCGGCAATGACCTTTTCCAGCACCTCAACCCCCCGGGGCAGGCGCTTGGGGATCGGCGAAAAACCAAAGCCCCCCAGCACCTCCAGGTGTGCCTCCGCCACCCCCACCAGCAAACCCCGGGAAAAACTGTGGGCCGCTAGCCGCAGGAGGGAAGCCCGGGTTTCTTCGGGTGTGGTTTCCGCATGGAGCGCCAGGAAAAACTCGCGAAAAGCCCAACCCTCCCCAGCGGCGGTAGCTGGCTTTTGCAAAACCCGCTCCAGCACCGTGGTGAGGTCCTCCCGGAACCAGCGGGCCGCCTCCCCCACCTCGCCAGCCGGCGCCGGCAGGAGAAACGCCGCACCCGCCTGCACCGCCTCATGGCGCAGCCGGGCGTCCGCCAACCCCCCGACCCACACCACCGGCACCGGCGGCTCCTGCTCCTGAGCGTGGCGCAGGATCGCAAGCCAGAGGTCCCCCTGACCGGCCAGGGTGGCGGAGCCCGGAAGGTGCACCACCACGGCATCGAAGCTTTCCTCCGTAGGCCATGTGGGGTTGCCGGTGACCACCAGCTCCCACCCGCGCTTGCCCCACTCCACCTCCAGGCCCCGGTACGGGCGGGGATCCCCGGCCACCACCAGCACCCTGCGGGTGGCCGGCACCGGTGCCACCTCGCTGAGGGTTTCCCGCAGCTCCGATAGCTCGTCCCTTGCTTGTTGGGAGGCCTCCCAGGGCAAACGGGCCAGACGCACCAGGAACTCCTCCATGGGCTGCCATTCCAATTCGCTTGGGACCGGTCCTGGCCGAAAGCTGAAGCTTCCCTCCCGGCGGTGAAAAGCCGCCAGCACCGGCGGCGCAAAAACCCCTTCCACCATCCCCGAGGCCACCCGTAGCTGGCATTCCCCCTGGCCGTTGCGCAGGGCAAGCTCCCCGGAAGCGGAAGCGGCGGCCAGCAAGCGCAGGAGCTCCGGAAGGCTCAAATCCGAAAGCCTGCCGACGATGGCCCTCATAGCCCCTCCTTTCCCCAGGCCGCCAAGAATGGCGGCACCCAACGGGGCAACGCCACACGCAAGCCCTGGACCCGCGGGAGGTGGGCAAACTCCCATTCGGCTACCGACACCACCTTCAGGCCCGCCAGCGGCACACTCTCGTCGGCCCCCACGATGGGCAGGTATCGAACCCCCACCGCCCCCACGGCTACGCCGGGATCGAAGGGCCGCCAGCCTGCGTTGGGAAGACACGCTTCCCCCCAGCGGTGCCATACCGCCCCGTCGGGGCGCAGCAAAAGCCCGTGGACCACCCGTGCCGGCACGCCCATTTGCCGAAGCAGCGCCACCGCGAGGTTCGCGCGACCCGAGCAACGCCCCACCCGCCGGGCGAGGACCGAGGCCGCGTCCTGCAAGCCCCGGTCGTCTTCCACGAGCCGCACGTGGCGGGAAACCCAAAGCACCGTGCCCACCAGTTTTTCCCAGGGCGAGGCCTTTTCAAAACCGGCAAGTTCCCTGGGCAAGGGCAGCAAACGCTCCACGCTGGTGGCCTCCGGGAACGGCTTGTCTCCCTGCGAGGGGCTGGCGGTTTGCCAAGAGCCACCGCGGAGGCGAGCCTCCACCGTGACCCTCACCGACAGCGCATCCTTGGGCTCCAGGGTTACCGCACCGTCCCAGGTAGGTCCGGCAATGACCCTGGCGGCAAGCCCCACCGGCATCTCCAGCTGAAGTTGGTCTGCAAATGCAGATCCGGTAATGAAAGCAAAAAGGACCGCAAAAAAGATCATGTGCCCCTCGAGGGCATGATCTGGCGGTGCACGAAGCCATCCAGGACCCCGTTCACAAAGGGTCCGGACTGCTCGCTGCCGTACCGCTTGGCCAGCTCCACGGCTTCGTCAATGACCACCGCCGGGGGGGTATCGGGGTGGAACAGCAGCTCGTAAATGGCCAGCCGCAGGATGTTGCGGTCCACCGCGGCCATGCGCTCCAGGCGCCAGTGCTCGGCCTGTTCCGCCACAAAACGGTCAATGTCCGGACGGTGGGCTATCACCCCCCGCACCAGGCTCACGGCAAACTCCCGCACCGCCGGCGGCGCCTGCTCCAAATCCTCAAACCTCGCCGTCATTTCCTCCAGGCTGGCCCCGGAAAGCTCGTGCTGGTACAGCATTTGCAGGGCAAGCTCACGCCCCCGCCGGCGAACCCCCATGGCTTACTCCGTAACCCGCCAAAGCTGCGCCATTTCGATGGCAGCCAGGGCCGCATCCCAGCCCTTGTTGCCGGCCTTACCGCCGGACCGGTCCAGAGCCTGGTCCATGGTGTCACAGGTGAGCACGCCAAAAGCCACCGGCAGCTTGCGCTCCAGGCTCACCTGCGCCAGGCCCTTGGCGCACTCCGCGGCAATAACGTCGAAGTGCGGCGTTTCCCCACGGATCAAGGCCCCCAAAGCAATGATCGCGTGGAACTGCCCGCCGCTCGCCAGGCGAGCCGCAGCCACGGGCAGCTCCCAGGCCCCGGGCACCTTGAGGATCGTGATGTCCTCCTCCCTGGCACCGTGACGCGTCAGGCAGTCCAAGGCCCCTTCCACGAGCCTTTCCGCCACGGCGCTGTTAAACCTGCTCACCACCACCCCAAACCGCAGACCCGAAGCGTTCAGTTGGCCTTCCAGGATTCGCACCATGCCCCACCTCGTTCCCCCATTGTATCGGGGCCAGGACGCGGTCACAAGCGAGGGAGAAAGGCTTGTCAGAAATCCCCCTGGGTCTTATACTGTGCTTGTGAAGAGAGTCACGTATTATTGCTGGAACTTTGACACAAACGCGAACGCAAGCCCCCCCGACGGGGTCCTTCCGGGCTTCCAGGCGTTGGTCCTCCCCCCAAGACCTCCTGAAAGCCAAAAAGCCCTCCCCGTCGGGGCCTTTTCTTTTTCCGCCTTCCTGTCACCGGCGGAAAGCTAACCCGGGCTTAAAAGGCCTGGTACCATCCCGCGGGAGGAGAAGCGCAATGCGGCGCATTCTTTCTGGCAACGAGGCACTGGCGCGGGGAGCTTGGGAAGCCGGGGTGCAGGTGGCTGCCGCATACCCCGGAACCCCCTCCACCGAGCTTTTGGAAGAGCTGGCCCGCCTTCCTGGGGTCTACGCCGAGTGGTCCACCAACGAAAAGGTAGCGCTGGATGTGGCGGTGGGGGCAGCACTGGCCGGCCGGCGGGCCCTGGCGGCCATGAAGCACGTGGGGGTTAACGTGGCCATGGACGCCCTCATGTACGCTTCGTACACCGGCCTGGAAGCAGGGCTGGTGCTGGTTTCCGCCGATGACCCGGCCATGCACTCCTCTCAAAACGAGCAGGACAACCGGCGCCTCGCGGCCTTCGCCCGCATCCCCTGTTTGGAGCCCAGCTCTTCCCAGGAGTGCAAGGACTTCATGCGCTTGGCCTTTGAGCTCTCCGAGCGCTTTGACACGCCGGTCATGGTGCGAACCACCACCCGCATCAACCATTCCTCCAGCATCGTGAGCCTGGGGGAGCGCGTCGAGCTGCCGCCCAGGCGCGACAAGTTTCCCCGTCGCCCGGAAAAGTACGTGATGGTGCCGGCTAACGCCCGCCACCGCCACCCCGTGGTGGAAGAACGCACTAAGCAAATCGCGGCGTGGGCTGACAGCGAGGAAAGCCCCACGGTGATGGAGTGGCGTGATGAAAGCGTGGGGATCATCACCTCCGGTGTTGCCTACCAGTACGCCCGGGAGGTTTTCCCTAGCGCTTCCATTTTGAAGCTGGGCCTCACCTACCCGGTACCGGCGCAAGGCATCAAGGCCTTTGCCTCGCGGGTAAAGCGGCTGGTGGTCCTTGAGGAGCTGGACCCGGTCATCGAGGAGCAGGTCAAGCTCCTGGGGATCCCCTGCGACGGGAAAAGCATCTTCCCGCTTTGTGGTGAGCTGGACCCCACCGTGGTGCGGGAAAGGGGTGCCGAAGCCGGCTTGCCGGTGGACCGCCAGCCGCTTCCTCCCCCGCAGCTAGAAAAACCCCAGCTCCCGGCCAGGCCACCGGTGCTTTGCCCTGGGTGCCCGCACCGTAGCGTGTTTGCGCTTTTGGCGAAAAAGAAAGTTCCGGTTTCGGGGGATATTGGCTGCTACACCCTGGGCTACCTCCCTCCCCTCTCGGCCCTGCACTTCTGCGGATGCATGGGGGCCTCCATTGGCGTAGCCCACGGGGCAGCCAAAGCCGGGATTTCCGAAAGGATGGTGGCGGTGCTGGGCGATTCCACCTTTTTCCACACCGGCCTTCCGGCGTTGGCCAACGTGGCCTACAACCGCTCCAACGTGCTCACCATCATCCTCGACAACCGCACCACCGGCATGACCGGCCACCAGCCTAACCCGGGAACGGGCTTGACCTTGCAAGGAGAGCCGGCGCCAGCGTTGGACTTTGAAGCCATTGCCCGGGCTTTCGGCATTCAAAAGGTGGCCACCGTGGAAGCCTACGACACCGAAGCCTTGGAAGAGGCGTTCAAAGCGCTCATGGCCACCAACGAACCGGCGGTGCTGGTGGCCCGCCACGCCTGCGCCTTGCTTCCCGAGGAACGCAAGACGTGGGTTCCCCTGGAAGTGGTGGAGGAGAAATGCACCGGCTGCGGGGTGTGCTTCCGCATTGGCTGTCCGGCCCTTCTCAAGAGCGACGAGCTGGATCCCAAGACCCACAAGCCGCTGGCGCTTATTGATCCCGACCTCTGCACCGGCTGCGAGGTGTGCGCCCAGCTCTGTCCTCATGAAGCCATCCTCACCCGTGAGCAGGTGGCTCTGGAGACACGGTGATGAGCGGCCAAAAAGCTTTTAACTTCGTGTTGGTTGGGGTGGGTGGGCAAGGCACCATCCTCGCCTCGCACATTCTGGCGGAGGTGGGGATGGAGGCCGGCTTCGACGTGAAGAAGGCAGAAGTTCACGGTATGTCCCAGCGCGGTGGGAGCGTGATTTCCCACGTGCGCTGGAACGCCCAGCAGGTCTTTTCCCCGCTGGTGGGCCTGCAAGAGGCCGACCTGCTCATTGCCTTCGAAAAGCTGGAGGCCCTGCGCTTTGCCGAGTACCTGCGCGCCGGCGGCACGGCCCTGGTTAACGACATGGAGCTTTTGCCCATTACCGTCACGGTAGGGGGTGTGCCCTACCCTGAGGATGGGGCGCTGGAGCAAGCCATGGCGGCTTTAAACGCCAGGTTGCTGCGCATCCCCGGGGAAGCCCTGGCCAAACAAGCGGGTAACGTGAAGGCCGCCAACGTCGTGCTTTTGGGGGCGGTTTCTAAGCTCTTGCCGCTTCCCGAGGAGGTGTGGTGGGCCTGTTTGGAGCGCCGCATCCCGGCGAAGTTTTTGGAGCTCAACCGCAAGGCTTTTCAGTTGGGCCGGCAAGCGGTGAGCCCCGCAGGCTAAAGCCACAGGAGCGGCAAAAGACCCAAAAGCGAAAGAAAAACTAACCCGCCTAAGGCCGCCCGCCCCATGGGCCGGTGGCCCAAAACCAGCGCGTAAATCCCCTTGGCCAGCTGGTTTCCCGAAAGGGCCAGCAGCACCGCGCGGGCAGCCGTGGGCAGAGCAACGCCCAAACCCGCTTGCTGGGCCAGGCTCATCACGTAAGGATCCACATCCACCGCACCGGCCAAAAGCGAAAACGCGTAAACCCCCACATCACCCCAAAGCCTTGTGACCCACCAGGTGCCTACCGTGAGCACGAGAAACACACCGGCAAACAGGAAAGCCGTGGAAAGCTCCAGGGGGTTGACGGTAGCCCGAGGGTTTTCCGGCTGCACCTGCCGTCCGGAAGCCCGGGAAAGCCAAACCAAGGCCAGGGCCGAGCCTACGAGAGCCAAGCCCAAAAGCGGCACGGCCAAGGCCGAAGCCAGGGCAGGTTGAAAAAGCTGCAGCAACACCAGCACCCGCAGGTACATCACCGAGCTGGCCAGCACCACCGCCGCCGCATAGCTGGACCCGCCGGCCAGCTCCCGGGAACGGCGAGCCAGGATGACGGTGGCCAGCGTGGAGGAGTAAATCCCGCCCAAAATGGCAGAAGAGGCAATGCTGGCCCTTTCCCCCAACCGCCACTGAATCAAGTAGGAAAGGTACGAAAGGCCACTCACCGCCACCACCACCAACCAGAGGCGGAAGGGGTTGATGCCAAACTCGGTGAAGGAACGGTTGGGCACCAGCGGCAAGATCACCGCGGTGAGCAGCAAGAACTTGGTAAGCGTCAGGATCTCCGAGGAGGGGATGCGTTCTGCCAGGTTCTCCAACCCGGCCTTGAGCTCCAAAAGCAGCAGGCTCAGCACCACCAACGCCGTGGCCAGCCAGTACCAACCAAAAGCCACCAGGCTGCCCAGCACGTAGGTCAAAAGCCCGGTGACCTCGGTGGTGACCCCCGCTTCCCCCACGTGGGTGATTTTGTGCCAGTAGGAAATGGCCAGAAACGCCGCCACACCCAGAAAGCCCAACAGCACGGGGAGCACCTGGGAACCGGCCAAAAGCGCAATCCCGTAGCCTAGAAAACCAATTAACGGGAAGGTTCTAACCCCCCCAAAGATGTAGTGCCCCGCGGTGGCCTTGCGCCCCTCCCGCTCCAGGCCCAGAAGAAACGCCAGTCCCAGCACCAACAGAAGCTGCCAAGCCTGCGGCGAAACCGGAAACGGCGGCACTTGCGCCTCCCCCGTTCATGCTGCACCGATAGCTGCCAAGATGCAATCTCCCAGCAAGTCAGGCCCAACCAGAAAAGCTGCCGCTGTGGGTGCTGGGCCCGTGCCTTGCGGCCGCATCACGTAAAGCAAAACCGCAAAGAAGTGCAAAACGCTGCCGGCCAGCACGAACAAATGCCAGACGGCATGGTGGAACGGCAGCGGCTTGGCCGCGTAAAAGGCTACCCCCAGCGTGTACGCCAGGCCCCCTGCCACCAGCAAGACCAGCCCACCAAAGGGCAAGGCTGCCATCAGCGGTTTGGCGGCCACCACCACCAGCCACCCTAGCGACAGGTAAATCACCACGGAAAGCACCTTAAACCGCCCCAAAAGCACGGTTTCGTAAACGATGCCCAACGCCGCCAACACCCACACCACCACCAGCAAAGCCACGCCCCAGGGGCCCTGAAGCGTGACCAGGCAAAAGGGGGTGTACGTGCCGGCAATGAGCAGGAAAATCATGGCGTGATCCACCATGCGCATGGCCCGCTTCAAGCGTGGAAAAAACGGTGGAATGGCGTGGTAAATGGTGGAGGCCGTATAGGCCAGAACCAACGACGCACCAAAGATAGCCGCAGAAACGATGTGTCTGGCACTGCCGTACCTCGCCGCAAAGCCCACCAGCACCGCCAAAGCGGCAATGGAAAGCACCACACCCACACCGTGAATCACGCTGTGGGCAATTTCTTCCCGTTTGGAGTACATGCCTTCGCTCATAGCGTTTTAAGGCTAGCAAAAAGCCCGGGAGCGAGAAAGGCACGCTGTTGGCCACGCTACGGAAAAATTGCCCAAAAGGCGCTTGCCTTTTTGAACTTCCCGCTCGTTGCCGTTACCTGTCGCAAGCTCAAGTGGAGCTTACCACCGCAATTGCGACAGGGTTTAGGGAGCAGGTGCCAATTCCTGCAAAAGCTGGCGGGCCAACTGTTGAGCCGCCGCTTTCACCTCGGGCGTTAGGCCTTGCCCCGGCTCCAGCTGCCGGGGCTCCACACCAAAAAGCTCAACGGTGGCCTTTGCCAGCTCGGGCTTGGCCAAAAGTACCCAGCGCAAACACTCCGGCAGGGAAAGGGCGTGCACACCGCGATGCGGCTGGGGCAGCTGCAAGACCTCTTCGGCGCTCAACCTGTGAATGGTCCCTGGCGGGGATCCCCGAACCAGGGCATCCACCAGCACCACCCGCTCTTCACCCTGCCACAGACCGGCCAAAACCGTGGCGTCGGTACCCCCTTCGGCCAGCCGCACGTGGGGGGCCACCCCCAGCTCCTTCAAAAGCTCGATTACCAAAAGCCCTACACCGTCATCACCCATGAGCGGGTTGCCAAACCCCACCACCAGCACGCTGGGGGCCATAAAACCTCACGCCCGCACCACGTGCACCGAGCAGGAAATACAGGGATCGTAGGCCCTGGCGACCATCTCCAGCTGGAGCTTCAGCTCGCGATCGCTGGCTTGCGGGTTAGAGGAAAGCGTGTGCTCCACCGCCTCCCGCAGGTCTCGCTCCAGGTTAGCCAGGTTCTGGGCCGTAGGGGTAATGACGTTGGCCGCCACCACCCGCCCCTGGTCGTCCAGCTCGTACTCGTGGAAAAGCGTGCCGCGGGGAACCTCAATGGCCCCCACACCGCGACCGGCCCTCACGGTGTAGGAAGCCAGGTCCTGGGGCTCTTCAGGTTGGCCCAAGAGCTCCTCGCAAATCTCAATGCTCCTTTCCACGGAGTGGACGAGCTCCACCAGCTGCGCCCAGTTGTTGAGCAGCGGGTTGTTGCTCTCAGGGTCGGGAATCAACCTGGCCAGGGCCTTTTCAGCGCGGCCTTTCAGGTAATGCCCCCACAGCTTGATCCGTGCCAGAGACCCCACCATGTAGGTGTGGCCCGCGCCCAGCGCCGCATGTTTGGCGTGGGAGTGCTCCACGGTAAACTCCCGAATCACCTCCCGGTAGCTCTCCAGCGGGAACTCCTCCCCCCGCGAGGTGCAAATGGACACCCCCCGGAAACGGAAGGCCTCCTGGTAGGGCCGCAACGCCACGTAAACCGTGGGCGCCTGCGGTAGCTCAGGGAGCTTGAGGGATGCCGCCAGGTCCACAAACCTATCCAGCACCGGCAACGAGGCTTCCAGTTGACCCCGCAAAAGCTCTAAATCGCGATGGCGTGGCAGCTTGCCAAACCCACCCACCAGCGTGTTGATGGGATGGACGGCCCGTCCGCCAATAAGCTCCTGAATTTGGTTACCGAGCTGTTTGAGCCTGAGGGCGAAAACCACCTCCTCCCGAAATTCCTGGGCCATGGCCAGCACCGATTCAAAACCCAAAAAATCGGGGAGGGCCAGGGCAAAAACGTGCAAAGCGTGAGATTCGATGGTGGCCCCCAACAGCAACAGGCCCCGCAAGTCGTGGACCCGCTCGGACACCGTGACGCCCAGGGCGTTTTCCAGGGCCTGGAGGGCCGTCACCGTGTGAGAGGCCGAGCAAATGGCGCAAATGCGGGTGATGATCCCCTGCACCTCGGCAAAGTGCTTGCCCTTAAGCAGCGCTTCGTAATAGCGGCTGCCTTCGAAAATGTCCATCTGCACCTGGGAAACGCGGTTCCCTTCCACGCGCACAAAGATGCCCCCGTGGCCCTCCACCCGACCCAGGTGAGGGATCACTACGGTCCTACCGGCGCTCACGCTGCACCTCCTTTTCCAGTCCCTGCTTGATCCACAAAGGCGTGGAGAAGTTCTTCAGCCGCTGGGCAATATCCATCCACGAAATCCCGCGATCGGCAAACATGGTGATGTTGGAATCGTAGTTGGGCTCCTCCACCGGCCCCCGACACCCCGCACAGGCCACGCCGTGCGACGGGCAGCGGGCCCCGCACCCCCCTCGGGTCATGGCGCCACAGCAAACCTCCCGAAAGTAGATGACCCGGCAGAGGTTTTCCTTGGTCTTGCACTCCCAGCACACGGGGACCTTGGGAAGCTCCGGCAACGCCCCCACCAGCAGCGACCGCACCGCCTGGATAAACTCGTGCTTCTCAATAGGACAACCGGGAATCAGCAAATCAAAGGGAACAAAGGCGGAAGGCGGCAGTGCCTCCACCGAATCCAAAAAGGAAGGGTCCGCCCCGTACACCTCGCGCTGCAAAACTTCCCGGGAGAGGGCGTTTTGCATGGCGGGTAAGCCGCCCCATACCGCGCAGGTGCCGATGCCCACCAGGCGCTTGGCCCGGGCCCGAATGGCCTTGAGGTCCTCCAGGTCGCGTTGCGTTGCCACCACGCCTTCCACAAACGCCAAATCCAGGCGGCACAAATGGTCGTTGTCCGCCTTGGCCATCACCCAGTCCACGATCTCCAGGTTTTCCGCAAGCCACAACAGCTCATCCTCGCAGTTGAGGATCTGCAGCTGGTCACCGGCACACCCTGTCAACCCAAAGATGCCTACTTTCGGCTTCTTTCCGTTTTCCATGGCCGCCTCCTAGCTGTAAATGAGTTCGGGCAAGTTAAGGGCGTCCCAGTAGGAAAACACCGGACCGTGCAGGCAGGTAAACGTATACCCCACACCGCAATGCCCACACTTGCCCACCCCGCACTCCATACGCCGTTCCAGGGAGAGGAAGATGCGATCACGTCCGAGACCCATGGCCACCACTTTTTCCAGCATGAACTTGTAAAACACCGGGGGACCACAAGCCACGGCGTAGGTCCGGCTGGGATCAATGCGCACCTGGTCCAGAAGCTCGGTGACCACCCCTACTCGCCCTGTCCACGGCTTTCCCAGGGTATCGTCCACGGAAAGATGAATTTCCGCATCGCCGCGGCGAGCTAAGGAAAAGATCTCATCGGCAAAGAGCACCTGGTCGGGGTTGCGAAACCCTGCCAGCAGGATGACGCGGCCAAACAGCTCGCGCTGGTCCATGAGGTACAGCAAAAGCCCCCGCAGCGGGACCATCCCCAACCCTCCGGCCAGCAGCAAAACGTCTTGACCGCCAAACAGCTCCACAGGAAAGCCGTTGCCCAAGGGCCCACGGATGCCCACCACGTCCCCCTCCCGCACGTGATCGAAGAGGTAGCTGGTGAGCACCCCGGCCCGGCGAATCCCCAACTGGAAGAAACCCTTGCGCGTAGGCGGCGAGGGAAGGGAAAACGGTCCCTCCCCAACCCCCAAAATGGAAAGCTCCACAAATTGCCCGGGACGAAACTCAAAGCTCTGGGCCAACGCGGGGTCCACAAACCGCAAATCGAACAAACGCACGTCTGCGGTAAGCTCGGTCACCTTCATAATGCGCGCCGGCTGCGGCTGGTACACGTTCGTGCCCGTAGCCAACCCGCGCAAGCGCTGCTGATGAATTCCCGGATAGAAACGCTCGCTCATGCTTGCACCCCTTTCCCCTTCGCCAAAGCCCGCTGCTGCCGTCCCAGTTCACCCCGCACCGCTTCGAAAACCTCCACCACGTGTATGCCCGTGGGGCAGTTCTCAATGCACCGCCCGCACCCCACGCAGGAGGGCATCCCGTACTGTCGGACGAAGGCCTCTTGCTTGTGGTAGTACCGGTTGCGCACGCGGTCTGCCCGTTCGGCGCGGAAGTTGTGACCGCCGGCCACCAGCGCGTAGTCCCGGTAAAGGCAGGCGTCCCAGGTTCTCACCCGCTGGGCGCCGTCGGCGGTGAGTTCGTCCCGCACGTTAAAACACGTGCAGGTAGGACACACCATGGAACAGGAGCCACAGCACAGGCACTTCTTGGCTAGCTCATCCCAAACGGGGTCGTCCTTTTTGAGCTCTAGAACGTACGGCAAATCGCTCACATCTAAATGCAGCTGGAAGGCCGCCTCTCGCTGCCGCAGGCGCTCCAGGTAATCCTGAATATCCCTCTTGCCCGCCGGCTCGAAGAGGCTGGGCTTGGCCCTCACGATGTCGTCGCCGCGGGCTGACCCCACCGTCACCAGGAAGCGGCCCGGGAGCGGAGTGAAAAACAGGTCAAACCCGGTGTCCACCGTGGAGCAACCCAGCGACTGGCAAAAGCACTTTTCGTCAGGCATGCAGCCGTAACCCACCACCGTCAGCTGCTTTCGGTTCATCTCGTAGTAGGGGTCCGGGTAGCCCCCGAGGAAAAGCTGATCCAGTATGCGTAGGGCGTGAATATCACAGGCATGGGCGCCCACGTAGACCAGCGGGCCGTAAGCGTTATCCTGGCAAGCCTCGGCGCCGTTGCCCAGTTTCCCGTGCAGCATGCAAAACTTGGGCTTGAGAAGAAACTTCTTGATTGGAAGAATCGTGCGCAGGGCTTCGGGCCTTACCTTCGTGATGTCCTCCACGATCTCCAGTGTGAAGACCCCCGGTGCCTTTTCTACCGGCGCCACGAGCCTTCCGAAGCCTCGAAGCACCTCCAGGAACTCCCCAAAAAGCCCGTCCTTCATGCGTAGCGTTTGCATCGCGCCTCCTTCATTGCCTTTGCCTCCTTCCCTCCGTGACTTCCCCCAGCAGCGGCCGCCTTTGAGCTAGTGAATACATTCACTAGCTCACTAGGAATATAAATTCGTGACGGTTCTTTTGCAAGAGGCCATGGCTCAGCTGGGCTGTTTGGCCTGGAGGTCAGACAAAGGCGAAGGAAGGACGGCGCCACGGCCCGGCAAGGGCTTGCAGGGCCTGGTGCGGGATTGGAAGAGCGACTAGTGCTCGCCAAGACGTTGTGGAGCGAAGCGGAGGACGCCGCCACCAAAGTGGCGCAAGCGCTTGGCAGCAACTAATGAAGCGGAGCCTGGCCCTGCCCGCGAACGCTGCGCAGGAAAAGCGTGGCCCCCAGGGCCAGGAGGCTCCAGAGGGCCAGGTGCCGCCAGGTGGCCTGGAACGCCTCCCCGCTGGCCAGCGCCTGCAACAGCGTTTGAATTGAGGCCTTGACGCGGGTTTCCGCTTCGGGCACAAAAAAGCCCTGCCCTCCCGTACTTCCACCCAGACGAAGCAAAAGCTCGGTGGCCGCCGGCGAGCTCACCTCCACCCGGGAAGCCAGGGCATCGTAAAAGCTTGCTGAGCGGTTGGTGAAGACGTTGGTGGCGTAAGCGGTCCCTACCGAACCAAAAACCAGCCGCACCACGTTCATCACCATGGACGCGTCGGAAAACTCCGCCTGGGGAAGGGAGGCCAGCATGATCACGAAAAGCGGTGTAAAAACGCCCCCCATTGCCAGGCCCCAAAAGAAGTTGTCCCACACCGCCGCCGAGCGCGGCTCGTAAAAACCAGTGCGAAACTGCCAGGTGGTGATGAACATACAGAGCAAGAAAAAGCTCCCCACCCACTTGGGCGGCAGCCTGTCCGAAAGCACGCCCGACAGAAGCGTGGTCACTGCCGCAGCCAGCGAGCCGGGAAGCATGATCAGACCCGCCTGCAGGGTCGTGAACCCCTTGAGCTTTTGCAGATACACCGGCAGCATGAGGAAAACGCCATAAGCAGCCATGGACACAAACGCCATGGCCACCAGCGACAGGATCACGTTGGGGTTGGTGAAGAGCCTGCGCGGCAACAGTGGGGAAGCGGCTTTGACCTCCCAGACCACAAAAGCCACCAGCGTCACCACAAACACCAGAAACGCCCGCAGGATGAAATCGGAGTCCAACCAGCCCTTCTCCTGCCCTTTGGAGATAAAAACGATGAAGCTCATGAGGGAGGTGGCCAACAAGCACAAACCCACGATGTCCAGGCGGCGAACCTGCCTTCCCCGAACGTTGGCAAGTAGCAAAAAGACCAAGAGAGCATCAGCTAAGCCGATGGGCACGTTCACCCAAAAGACCCACCGCCAGGTGAGGTGCTCGGTGATGAAACCGCCCAGGGATGGACCCACCGCCGGCGCGAAAGAAGCCCCCAGGCCGTAAACGCCCAGCGCCAGGCCGCGTTCTTCCGGTGGAAAAGCGTCCATGAGGATAAGGGCCCCCACCGGCAGCATCATGCCTTCCGCCACGCCCTGCACAAAGCGGGAAACCAGCATGAGCTCCAACGAGGGCGCCACCCCACAGAGAGCGGAAGTCCCCACGAACAGCACGATGCCCAAAAGGTAGGTGTTGCGATGGCCGAACGCTTCGGCCATCCAACCTACGATGGTCATGGAAACTGCCGCTCCCATAAAGTAGGCGATGATCACCCACTGAATGCCGTAAAGGTCGGCCTCCAGGGTGGCCATCATCTTGGGGAGCACGATATCCACGATGGTGGTGTCCAGAAGCGCAATGAAAATGCCGGCGGAAACCAGCGCCGCCACCACCCATTTGCTAACGCCGGGAGACTGCCCCATGGTCGCGCCTCACCTCGGCTTGCGCACCGAAACCACCACCGAAAGCCCGGGAACAACCTCCGGATGGTTGTCCAGGTCCTTGATGGTCAGCTCCACCGGAACCCGCTGGGTCACCTTGGTAAACTCCCCCGCGGTCACATCCCTGGGGATCAACGCGAACTCCTGGGCGGCCGCCGGGGTGATGCGGCGGATGGTGCCGGAAAGCTTGGTTCCCGGCAGGGCATCAACGGTAATTTGCGCCTCCTGCCCCACCTGCAAGTGCCGAACTTTGGTTTCCTCAAACCGCGCTTCCACGTAGCGCGTGGCCGGGTCGTACATGGCCAGCACCGGCCGGCCGGGAGCAGCAAAGTCCCCGGGCCGCAGGAAGATGCGGGCTACCACTCCCGAAATGGGCGCGCGGACTTCCGCCCTATCCTCGGCCCACCGGGCCTGGGCCAGGGCCGCCTTGGCTTGCTCCAAACCGGATCGGGCCTCCGCCAGTCCCGCTTCGGCTTCAGCCACCGCCATCTCCCCCGCCAACGCTTCCTTGAGCTTGGCCTCCGCCAAATGCAACGCCTCCGTTGCCGCCCGCAGGTCCGCCCGGGCCGCTTCCGCTCCGGCGTGCACCTCGTCGTAGCGGGACTTGGGAACAGCTTCCTCCCGCAGCAGCGCCTCCAGGCGCGCCTCCTGCTTTTCCAGATACTCCACTTGCGCTTCCGCCTTCTTCACCTGGGCCCTGGCGGCTTCAACTGCGGCTTGCGCCGCGGCTTGGGCGGCAGCCACGGTTTTCCTGGTCCGGGCCAGCAGCGCCTCCTGTCGTTTCACCGTGTCCTCCAGCTGCTTCACCGCTGCTTCGGCCTGGGCCTTTCCGGCGGTGAGGTTGTCCCGCTCCAGCCGCACCAAAAGCTCGCCTTGCTGGACGCGCTGGCCTTCTACCACCAGCACTTCAGCTACGCGCCCGGGGACCTCCGGTGCCACCTCCGCCATGTCGGCCTTCACGTAAGCGGCCTCGGTGCTCACGTGGGTGAAGCGAAAGTAAAGCCAGCGCCCGGAAAGAACGCTTCCCACAAGCAACAGCACTACGCCCAACACCACCACCGCTCGTTTTGCCAAACCGCTCGTGTTGTTCCCGTTCATACCTCGCCTCCAAAAACACGCAAAAAGTCCTCGCCGTACGCTGCGGCTTTTTCCCCCAACGCCGAAAGCCAGGCCGCTTGCGCCTTAGCAATGGCTGCCCGGGCCTGCGCCAGGTGCTCCTGGGCCGAAAGCAAATCGCGGGTGGTGGCCAGACCCTGGGCATGGCGCAAGCTTTCCAGCCTTACCTCCTCCTCGGCAAAAGCTGCAGCTTGCACCGCTGCCGAAAGCGCCTTTTTGGCCGCCATCTCCTTGGCTTCAGCCACGCTGATTTCCCGCTCTACCGCCCGGGAGGTGGCCTCCAACTGGAAGCCGATGGTTTCCGCCTGCAGCCTCAGCGCCTTGCTGCGCGACGCCGCTTGCCCCCCATCGAAAAGCTGGGCCTTCAGCACCACCGCCGCAAAGCTGTTGGTTTGGTGAAGGTAAAAACGGTCGCGCACGTGCTCCACCCCACCCACCGCCACCAGCAGCGGCCAGCTTTCCCGACGGGAAGCCTGCGCCGCGTTTGCTAAAGCGTCCTTTTGGAAACGCAGCGCTTGCAGCTCCGGCCGGCGGACGGTGCCTTGAACTTTGGCGCTGGTTTTTTCGAGCTTTTCCGCCTCCAGCACCACGCTTTTTACCTCCACCCCCGTGAGCTCCCGGAGCACAGCTAAAGCCCCCGTCAGGGCTGCCTCGGCCGCGGCCAGCTCCGCCTCCCTCCTGGCCACCACAAACTCCGCCGCCAGCTGGTCCGATTTTGGCAGGAGGCCCTGCGCCACCATGGCCTGCACCACCCGCAGGGTCTCGACGGCAGCTGCTTTGGCCTGCTGACAAGCTGCCCAATCCCCTTGCGCTTCCCAGGCGCGGGCAAACGCCTCCACGGTAGCTTTAGCCACCTGCAGACGAACCGCCTCCCGTTGGCTTTCGTAAGCCTGCGCCTGAGCTTCGGCGGCAGCCACCGCCAAACCCGTACGCCGCCAGTCCCAAAGGAGCTGGGAAACCGTCAGACGGCCGGTTTGGATTTCCCGCTCACCGGTGACCAAAGCCAGGGGGATGGGGTTGCCAAAGGCACCTCGGGGCACCAGAAAACCGGGATCCTTGCGCAGGCCCCGCGCCTGCGCTTCCAGCTCCACCTGCGGCAACCGCGGCGCGGCCACCTCCCCTATCTTGGCCTGGCTTTCCTGTGCCGCCCGCTCGGCGGCCTGCACGGCGGGGCCCTGGGTGGCGAGCTCCAGCGCCCGCCCCAGGGTCAGCTCTTGGCCAGCGGCAGTGCGCACCGCCAGCAACATCCCAAACCAAAAAACACGGCTCTTCATGGCCCACCTCCCTGCCCAATGCCGGAAAACAGCACGTCCACAAAAAGCCCGGCCAAATCTTTGGCCGATGCGTTTTGCTCCAAAGCGGCCTTTTCCGCTACCTCAAAAAGCCATGCCTGCAGTCCGGAGGCCAAAAGCTCCACGTCCAGCTGCCGGATTTCCCCCGCCGCCATCCCCTCCGCCAAGACCCGCCGCAAAAGCTTTCGCTCCCGCTCCAAGAAGTTTCGCCGGCTGGTCCGGAAATGAGCGGCCAGCTCACCGGTGACCGATGCGGAAACCCCGTAAAGCCGCGCCAGCGTCACCACCGAGTCGAGTTTGGCGGTGATTAAAGCGTGCAGCTTTTCCTTGCACGTTCCTGCGCCAGCCACCGCCTGCTCCATGGCCGCAAGCACCCGCTCCTCCTCGCGGCCAAACACCCCCTCGATGATGGCGCTCTTCCCACCCGGGAAATGAAAGTACAGGGCGCTCTTCACCACTCCCAAGCGCTCGGCCAGCTCGGAAACCGAGAACCGCTTGAGCCCCCGCTGGAGCAGCAGCACCAAAGCCTCGTCGAGGATTTGCGCCTTGGTCATCGCGCCTCCGTTCGGACTGAACATCCGAACGACTTGTTCAGTTTAAAACCCGCCCTCAAAAAGTCAAGACCCGAAGGTTCGATTCTTATAGGAACAGCTTTTTCCCGGTCCCTGGCGCCCGTTTCGCCTTTCCCTCAATATCAACCGGCTTTCTCCCTGCCTGTTCCTTTGCAGCTTGGGTATACTCCCAGCATGGGTCGAGACCTTGCCGTTCGCCCCCTGGCTAGCTGGAATGCCTTCACCTTGCGGTTGGACCGGGACGTGCTGCTGCTTTTTGCGCTCCGCCTTTTGCGGGGCCAGGCTCCGCAGGTGGAAGACCTCGCCCTCGAGGGTGAAGGTGAGCGCTTGCGGCTGAAATCCAAAGTCCGGGTCGCAGGGGTGGCCCTGGGCATTGCCGTGGAGGTTGAAGAAATCCGCGTGAAGGGCGGGCTTTTGGGCTTCCACCTGCGGGCCATCAAGGGCCCCCTGGGTCTGGGGGTTCCCCGCGTTGTCCTTGACCTCCTTTCCCGCCGCTTGCCGCTTCCCGTAGAGCTGGACAGGGAAAGCGGGGTTGTGCTGGTGGACCTCCGGGGTCGCCTCCCCCTGGGCCTGGAGGTGGAGGTCCGGCACGTGCGGCTGCACGCCGGAACCATCGAAATTGCCCTGGGTCCCGGGAGGCTGGCGCCACCCGCTCCCCCTGAGGTTGAAGACCTGGAAACTCCCGAAGCCGCCCTGGGCGTATAGAAGGCTCGAAAACCCGGGGCTTTTGCTGCCAGCCTTCGGGAAGAGTTGCTTGCCGATCTAGACCAGGCGTTGGCGCGCGTGTAGCCTTTGCACGGAGGTCACGCTGGTGCGGGGGTTACACCGTTACGACAGCATTCTCGACGCCATCGGTTGGACACCGATCGTGCGCCTCAACCGAATTACCGCCGGCCTTCCCGCAGAAGTCTGGGCTAAACTCGAGTTCCTCAACCCCATGGGCAGCGTGAAGGACCGCATTGCCCGCCATATGATCGAAAAGGCCGAAGCTGACGGCAGGTTGCAGCCCGATGGGCTCATCCTTGAGGCCTCCTCGGGCAACACCGCCCTGGGTTTGGCGCTGGTGGCCATTCAAAAAGGTTACAAGCTAAAGGTGGTGGTGCGGGACTCCACCTCTCCCGAGAAAATTGCGCTTTTGCGCGCCTTAGGGGTGGACATCGAGTTTGTGGATGCCAGCCTACCTCCCGAACACCCAGACAGCTACAACAACAAAGCGCCTCGTCTGGCCCGGGGGCTTTCCGGCTGCTTTTTCCCCGATCAGCACAACAACCGCGAGAACAACGAAACCCACTACCTCACCACCGGTCCGGAAATCTGGGAGCAAATGGAAGGGCGCATTGATTACTTTGTAGCCGGCATGGGCACCGGTGGCACCGTGGCGGGCGTGGGTCGCTACCTCAAGGAGCGAAACCCGCACATCAAGGTCATTGCTGTGGAACCTGAGGGCTCGGTTTTTGCTGAGTACTTCCGCACCGGCCGCCGTCCCCAGCCCAAGCGGTACCTGATGGAGGGGCTGGGCGACGAGTTCATCATCGGCACCGCCGATTTCGAGCCGCTGGACGACGTCGTTCAGGTTTCGGATGGGGAAGCGTTCCTCACCGCCCGACGTTTGGCGCGGGAGGAAGGGATCGTAGCCGGGGGCTCCAGCGGGGCGGTTTTAGCCGTGGTCCTCAAGCTGGCCCGGGAGCTTCCGCCAGGTACCCGTATCGTCACGCTCTTCCCCGACTCCGGTTTCCGTTACGCCAGCACCATTTACAACGACCAGTGGATGCACGAGCACGGCTTTACCGTAGAGCCGGGAAGCTAAAGCAGGTACGCCAAAGCAAAACCCACCTGCGCGGTCATCATCATGAGGTACATGTGGGTCCAGGAGGGGTGGTTTTCCGTGCGGGATAGAGCTTCGGGGTCCCGGAGCAAAAGACCGCAGGTGTAAAGCCCCCAGGCGGTCAGGATCACCGCCAGGCCGTCCAACAGCAACGGGTTGCCGGAAAGAAGCGGGGTGCCGTTGACCTGCCAGCGCACGCCCCAGGGGATGAGCAGCCAAGGAACCACAAAAGAAGGGGCAATCATCCACGCCGCCCTGCGCTCGCCGTACTTCACGGGAAGCGTGAAGACCCCGCTGGCGCGATCTCCAGCCATATCGGAAAAGTCCTTGGTGCTGCTGGCTCCCAGCAGGAACGCGCCAAAAATCAGCCCGATCCACCATGCCTCCGGTTCGGTCACCGCGGCCACCGTGCCCCACCCCGCCACCTTCAGCCATACCCCCCGAGGCACGGCAATGGTGACGTTGGCCCAAATCCCGAAGCGCTTGGTACGCCCCAGCGCCGGCAGCGAGTACACCCACGTGGCCACCGCCGCCCCCAGGTAAAGCAGGAAAACGCCGTGTTCCTTGAACGGCGCCAAAAGCTTTGCTTCCAGCGAGGTGTAGGGGTAGGGCACCAAAAGCCATGACGGCAACACGCTTACCGCGTACAGGAGCCAGGCCAAGCGCCACGCTTGCGCTTCGCTCACCCTCCCGGAGGGAAGGGGGCGCTGGGGCTTGTTAATGCGGTCGGCCTCCAAATCGGCAATTTGGTTGAGCACGTTGGAGGCGGCGTTCAAAAGCGAAGCACAGGCTGCCCCCAAAAGCATGGTGAAAGCCACGGACCACGAGAAAACCCGTGCCGGATCGGGGTTATGCGCCGAACCGAAGGCGCACAGGCCCCCCGACACAATCCCCAGGGCCGGTGGGAACAGCGTGAAAGGTCGGGCCAGGTCGCGAAGGTCCCGCCACCTCACTGGAGGCTCCCACCACCAATGGCCACCAGAAAAACCAGCGGAAGTAACGTCACCGCCAGGTTTCGCCCCGCGTGGGTGGCGGAAGGTGAGCGGGCCAAAAGACTTTCCACGAGAGTGGCCAAAAAACCGGCGAAAGCCACCAAGCCCACCCACGGGCGGACAGGTACCAGCCCCAAGGCCGCCCCAAGCCCGGCAGCGAACAAAGCGCCCACCAGGGAAGCCAGCAACCCCACCGCCGAAACCCCACCGGGCGTCCCCGCGGGTACGGCAACGCCATCGGGAAGACGGAAAACCCTCCGGCCCCAAAGCCCGCCCAGCTCGCTCCCCCAAGTATCGGCCCAGGCCGCAGCGAGCGTCGCGGCCACCGCCCAGCTCACCACGGCCCCTTCGGTGAGTCGCGCCCCAAAACCTTGCAACACCAAAACCAGAAGCACTCCCCCTTTGGCCAGCACCTCAGCCGCACCCCGCTGCCCCCGGCGACGCTCCGCCACGCCCCGCTGCGCCTTGGCCGCAAATCCCAAAAACGTGGCCCCCAGCCCTGCCAGCAGGAAGGCCAAGAGCAGCACAAAGCCCTGCCAGCCCGCCGCCATCCAGGTGCTCACCCCCAGAATCCAAGCCACCGCTACCCCACCGGGCCGCAGCGTTTTGGTGGCCAGAGCCAAAACCGCACACGCGGTGTTCACCACCACCGGCAGCCCCGCGTCAGTAACCACCGCTGCCAGCGTTCCCTCGCTGCCCAAAGACCCCAAAACCGGTACCGCCAAAGGGGGCAGCACGTTGTCGTCCAAACCGTGGGGTAAGCTCTCCAAAACCGCCGCCAAAACGCAAGGGATCAGGCCCCAAGCGCACCAAAAGGCAAAGCCCGCAAGCAGAGAAGGAAGCTCCCGTGCTTCGGGTGTCCTCGCGGCCAAAAACCATAAGGCCAAAAGCGACCCACCTGCCAAGCTTCCCACCAGAAAGCCGGCAAAACCCTCCCAGCTTTTTTGAGGGTTCCACGGCAGGGGCCTCTTCCCCCACTTTTGCCCCACCACACCGGCCAGGGAGTCGCCAAAGGCCAGCACCCCCCAGCCGAAGGCCGCCAGCTCCATGCGGTGGCGAAAGATCAAAATCAACACCAGGACCACCAGCGGATAAAGCAGCACCCCCACATCGCCGCTGCCCTCCCGCGCCGTGCGGAAACGGTGCCCCAAAAGCCGGGGCAAAACCTGCCAGTTGAACAAAAACGCGGCCACCGCACAGGCAGCCGCCTGCGGGTAGGTCAAAAACGGCAAGAGCAGAGCAAACAGCCCCATGCTGGCGTGCACCAGCTTGCGGCTGGCCTCCCCTTGCGGCAGCCGACGGTTTTTCGGTTCCCTTGCGTTTGATTTGCCCACCAACCCCGTGCCCCGCGCTCCGGTCATGGTTGTGATACTACCGCAACGTGGCGGCGTGGTCTGTGGCCCTCCGCAAGATTGCCGTGGAAACTGTAATCCCGGTGGCAGCCGGTAACCACATTAGCGACGAAGTGGCCGCCTTTGCGGCCATGCAGCGGGTTTACACGCTTATTGGCCGAACCGTCACCGCCCCCGAGGAGTACCGGTCGGGGCTTAACCTTCTGACGAGCTAGCTACCGGCATGATCCGCCGTGACGGTGCCGGCGGTGGCGGTAGCGAGCTCCCCATGGCCGCCTTGGCCCTTAAGCGCTGCCACTCCCAGGCTACCGATCGGCGGATGAAATCCACATCCTCCGGTGTGAGGTAGCGGAAGCGCCCTTGCAGCTTCAGGTACTCGGTCACATCAAGAAAAGCCGGCTCGTGGTTGATGGTGTACTTGCTGCCGTACTCCACCTCGTAAAGCGGGAAAACACCAGTTTCCACTGCCAGACGGGCGATGTGCACGGAAAGGCGCTCTTCGGACTTGTGGCCGGCCGGGCAGGAAATCCACAGGTGGATGAACTTGGTGCCCTTGATGGAGCGGGCCTTTTGCAGTTTGCGCACGAAATCTTCGGGAAACGCAATGGAGGCCGTCGCGGCGTAAGGGATGCGGTGCTCCGCCAGGATCTCCACCATGTTTTTCTTGGGCTCGGGTTTGATGTCGGGCTCAGGGGTGGTGGTGGTCCAGGCGCCAAAGGGCGTGGCCGAGGAGCGCTGGATGCCGGTGTTCATGTAGGCCTCGTTGTCGTAGCACACGTAAATGATGTCCTCGTTGCGCTCCACTGCCCCCGAAAGCGACTGAAAACCGATGTCAAAGGTGCCACCGTCTCCGGCCCACGCTAAAACCGCAATGTCGTCCCGCCCTTGCACCGCTAGCGCGGCCCGAATCCCGGCGGCGGAAACCGCGGCGGTTTCAAACGCCACCTGCAAAACCGGAACCCCCAAGGCGTGGAAGGGGTACGGTCCGTTGATCACCGCCCAACAGCACGCGGGGATCACCACGATGGTTTTCGGGCCCAGCGCTTTGAGGGCCAAACGCATCCCCAACGCAGCCCCGCACCCCGGGCAGGCCAGATGGCCGGAACGCAGGAGGTCCTCCTCGGGGAGGTGCAGGTTTCTGGGATCGTAGCTTTCCAGTTGAGCGCTCATAGGCACCTCACTTGGAAGCCACCGCGGCTTCCAGCTCCTCCTCGGGCTGCAGAACGTTCCACCAGGAGACGGGGGCCAGCTCACTGCGGGAGGCTTTGCGAAGTATTTCCGCAAGGTCGCTCACCGTAATGTCCCGACCACCCAGCCCGGCAATTACCCCGAAAAGCTGCGGGCGCCGGCGCTCGGGCAGCTCGTAAAGGGCGGATTTGGTTTCCTGATGAAAGATCCCGTGGTGACCGTAGGAGCAGTTGCGGTCCAAAACCACCACCCGCCGGCGTCCTGCCAGATGCCGGGCCAGCTCTTCCGCCGGAAACGGCCGGAAAACCCGCAACCGCAAAACGCCGGCCGCAACGCCTTCCGCCCGCAGCTGGTCCACCGCCACCCGGGCCGTAGATGCTGGCGTGCCGGCGGTGAGCAGCACGGTGTCGGCGTCTTCCAGCCGGTAGCCCTCCACCAGCCCGTAGGAACGGCCGGTGAGGCGGCCCCACTCCTGGTCCACCTGCCGCCAAACCTCCAGCGCCTCGCGGTGGGCCAGCTCGATCTTGTAGCGGAACTCCATGTAGCGATCGGGAAACACCAAGTTGCCAAAGGCGCCGGGACGCTCCACGTCCAGCTTCAAGGGCAAAGAAAGCGGCGGTAAGAAGCGGTCCACCAGCTCCTGCTCAGGAACATCCACCACCTCGTGGGTGTGGGAGAGGAAAAAGGCGTCCAGCACGATCATGGTGGGCAGCAGGACCTTTTCCGAAACCTTGTAGGCCTGCACCACCGAATCCAGAACCTCCTGGGAAGAGGCGCAGTACACCTGCATCCAACCGGTGTCCCTTTGGGACAAGCTGTCGTTTTGATCGGTCCAAATGGACCACCCCGGGGCCATGGCACGGTTCACATCGGCCAGCACGATGGGCAAGCGGGCCCCCGCCGCCCAGTGGATCAGCTCGTGCATGAGGGCCAGGCCTTGGGCGGAGGTAGCGGTGAACACCCGCGCCCCCGCCGACGCCGCGCCAATGCACGCGGCCAGCGCCGAATGCTCGGATTCCACCTTGACAAAGGTGGCTTTCAGCTGCCCCTGGGCCACAAAGGAAGCTAAATCCTCAATGATGGAGGTTTGGGGGGTGATGGGGTAGGCAGCAATGACCTGGGCCCGAGCCAACCTCACCCCATGAGCCACCGCGCTGTTTCCCTTGATTACGGTTTTCATCGCGTCACCTCGCGCAGCTCCAACGCCGAGCGCGGGCATTCCTGCACGCAAATCCCGCACCCCTTGCAGTGCTCCCTATCAATGGAGAAGCCGCCGTTTACCCGGTGGATGGCCACATCCGGGCAAAAGTACAGGCAGTTCGAGCACTCGTTGCAGGTCCCGCAGGCAAAACACCGCCGCGCTTCCTGCACCGCCGCTTCCTCACTCCAGCCCTGAACCACTTCCGAAAAGCTTGTGCGACGCTGATCCGGCGGCAAATGGCTCACAGCCGGTCGCGGAGCCGGACGGAGGTACGCGGTGTTGAGGTTGGCAAATTCCACCTTGCGGTCTTGCGCCACCTCCCGGGGCCAAAGCTCCGGCACAGCGGGAGCCTTTTCCGGCAAATTCCCGCTCTGAAGGTACGCGTGCACCACCGCCGCCACGCGGATCCCCGAACCCACCGCGGCGGTCACCGTTCCCGCCCCATCGGCCATGTCGCCCGCCACAAAAACCCCCGGCAGGGCCGCGGCTTGGCGGGCGTCGCCGGCCCCTAAGTTGGACGGCAAGCCCTCCAGGTCCACCTCTTCCCCCAGGGCAGTGACCACCCCCTGGCAGGGAACCACGAACTCGCTGCCGGGGATGGGCAGCGGACGCCTTCGGCCGGAAGCGTCGGGCTCCCCCAACTGCATGCGCTGGCATTCCAGGCCGACAATGGCGTCATTTTCAATCAGAACCCGCACCGGCGCTGCTAAAAACTCGAAGGGAATGCCTTCCGCGAGGGCATCCTCCACTTCCGAGGCAATGGCCGGCATTTCCGCCCGAGTCCGCCGGTACACCACCACCGGCTCCACCCCCACCCGCAGCAGACTCCGGGCCACGTCCATGGCGGTGTTGCCACCCCCCACCACCGCCATACGGCGGGGCAGGGGCGGCCGCTCCCCGGCCAACAGCTGCTCCAAGAGCTTCACTCCGTTGTACACCCGGGGGTGATCCTCTCCGGGGATCCCCAGAGCCCGGCTGCGGTGCAGGCCCAGGGCCAGGATGACCGCATCGTGAGAAGACCGAAGGGCATCGAACGAAATATCGCGGCCCACCCGAACACCCTGATGGAAGACCACACCCAGGCTTTCAATCATCCCCACCTCTCGGTCCAGCACCGGGCGGGGCAACCGGTACTCCGGGATGCCCGTGCGGAGGTACCCGCCTGGAGCGGGCTTGTCGTCAAAAACGTGCACCTCGTGACCGGAAAGACGCAGGTTGTAAGCGGCCGCGAGACCAGCGGGCCCGGAACCCACCACCGCCACCTTCTTGCCGGTGGCAGGGGCCGGTGGCGGCAGCACGTCCCCTTCCACGTCCCCCAAAAACCGCTCCACCATGTGGATGGCAATGGCACCGCCCAGGTGCTCCCGGTTACAGGGGCCTTCGCATGGGTGAGGGCATACCCGCCCCAGAGTCGCGGGAATTGGGTTGCGACGCCGCCACCAGCGGGCAGCGTCCAGCACCTGTCCCTTTGCAAGCAGCAACAAGCCGTAGGAAATATCGTTGCCGGCGGGACAGGTGGCGGCACAGGGCGGGAGCGCATTGCGGTACACCGGCTCCACGTACTTCCAGGTCCCGGTTTTGATGGCGGTGGTGGGCTTTTCGGAAAACGGGATGTAACTCAGGTCTTCCAGTCTCAGCTCGCTGGCCATGCTACCTCCCTGCCCGCGCGGCTTCCAGCACCTTCACCATCTCGAAAGCCTTGCGGGCCGCGGCCACGTTTTCCTCCGGCTTCACCGGCACGTGGTGGCGGATGGCCTCTTCTAGGTGCGAAAGCGAAACCCAGCCGGTGAGCGCCGCTAAGGCTCCAAGAATGGCGGTGTTGACGATGGGAGCGGTAAGCGAACCCAGATGGTGCTCCACGGCAATGCGGGACGCGTCCACGGTGGCCACGGTAAAAGACCCCAGATGGGCAAAGGCCTCGGGTTCCTTGGAGGAGTTCAAAAGCACAAAGCCACCCACTTTCAGCCCCTGCGTGACGTTGGCCAAACCCAGCGTCACCAGGCTTTCATCCAGCACCACCACGCCATCGGGCTGGTAAACCTCAGTGCGCACCAGGATGGGCTTATCGTCCATGCGGAAGAACGCCGCCACCGGTGCCCCCCTCCGCTCGGAACCAAAAGAAGGAAAGGCTTGCACGTAGGCTCCAGCAAGAAAGGCCGCTTCCGCCAGGATTTCCGAGGCAATAACGGCGCCCTGCCCTCCCCGGCCGTGGATTCTGAGCTCCCGCATGACCCCTCCCCCCTGACACGATAAGTGATGTTTTTCACTTTGGCAACAAAAAGGTGCATTTGAGTTTCAGAATGCTCCGAAGACCAACGGCAGCGCCCTCTCTTTCACCGCACGTGCCAACAGCCGACGCTTGACAGGGCGATCGGGGGACGTTATGTTGACTGTATGGTTAAACCAAACGGTTAACCGCGATTTCGAGGAGGTGCAATGCCAAGGGGGAAGCCCAGCAAAACTGCCGCGAAGAACATCCTGACGGCGGCGCTGGAAGTTTTTGCAGAGAAGGGCTTTGTGGGTGCCACCATGGATGAAATTGCCGCCCGGGCTGGGGTCAACAAGGCGTTGCTTTACTACCACGTGGGGGACAAGCAAACCCTGTTTTCCCAAGCGGTACTGGATGCCCTGGCTCCCGTGCAGCAGGCGGCCAGCGAGGTGGCGGAGCTGAGGGGACCGGCAGCCACGCGGCTGATCACGCTTCAAGCGGCGTTTGCCCGTGTCTTTACCACCCATCCGCACCTTCCCCGCCTGGTGCTTCGCATGCTGGTCACCGAGCTGGAGCACATCCCGGCGGAAGTGCTGCAGGTCATGGCCCGCATCTTTGGTGTGACCCGCCGGTTGGTGACCGAGGGCGTGGCCGCAGGGAGCCTCAAAGCTGCCAATCCCGCACTGGTGCACCTTTCGCTCATCGGCACCCTGGGTCTTGCCTGGGAAGCGGGAAAGCTCCTGGATCGGCTCAAGCAACTGGGCCTTGTGGAGGAACCGCTTCCAGCCCTCCCAAGGGAAAGCTTGGCCGCCGAGCTATCGCAAATCCTGCTTTACGGAATCGCCAAAGAAGGGAGCCAGCCATGAACAACAAAGCCGCTATTTTTCTCGCGGTTTCTCTCCCGCTTCTTGCTTGCCAGCGCAGCCCCAGCTCGGGCGGCTTTTCCGCCTCAGGTCACGTGGAGGCCACGCAAGTTCGCCTGGCCGGCAAGGTCTCCGGAACCCTCCTGGAGGTGCGCTTCCAGGAAGGCGAAACGCTCAACGCCGGAGACGTGGTGGCCCGGTTGGATACAGCGCAACTGCAAAGGGAACTGGAAAAAGCCAAAGCGCAAAAAGACGCCGCTGCCGCCGAGCTGGCCTTGCTGGAAGCCGGCGCCCGCCGGGAGGAAATTGCCGAGGCGCAAGCGCGGTTAAAAGCAGCCCAGGCGGAGCTAGCCGCGGCGCAAGCGGATGTGGCCCGCTATCAGCCGCTGGCGCAAAAGGGCGCCGCCAACCGCAAGCTTCTGGAGGACGCCGAAACCAAAGCCCTCACCGCTGCTCAACAGGTCAAGGCCCTGGAAGCCCGGCTGCAGCTTCTCCGGGCCGGTGCTCGAAGTGAAGAAAAAGCCGCTGCCCGCGCTCGCCTGGCTGCCGCCGAAGCGCAGGTGAAGGTTTTGGAGCAAGTGCTGGCCGACAGCGTCATCGTTTCCCCCATTGCCGGCACCGTCATCGAGAAGCTGGCCGAGCCTGGCGAGTTCCTCCCGGCCGGGACCCCCGTGCTGGTGGTAGCCGACCTCGCCAACCCGTGGCTTGAAGTGTACGTGGACGAGCCGCACTTAGCCCACCTCCGCCTCGGTCAAACCGTTAAGGTAAAAGTGGACGGCCGAACCGACACCTTTGAAGGCGTTGTCTCCTTCATTGCGCCGCAGCCGGAGTTCACACCCAAAAACGTGCAAACCCCCGACGAGCGGGCCAAACTGGTGTTCAAGGTCAAAGTGGCGCTGGAAAACCCCGGCGGCGTTTTCAAGCCCGGCATGCCCGCCGATGCGTTCTTTTCGGCGCCCTGAGGGGGCCTCATGAAACGATCCTCCCCTGCGGTGGTGGTGCTCCAGGAGGTCACGATCCGCTACGGGACGGTGACGGCGGTGTCCTCGGTTTCCTTGAGTGTTTCCGCCGGCGAGGTGGTGGCGTTAATTGGCCCTGACGGGGCCGGAAAAACCTCCCTGCTTCGCGCCACAGCTGGCCTTCAGCCGGTGAGCGCCGGGAAGGTGGAGGTCTTTGGGCTGGAGGCCTGGAAGCACCGCCGCGAGCTCCACCACCAGCTGGGCTACCTGCCTCAGCACTTTGCCCTTTACGACGACTTAAGCGTTGCCGAAAACCTGGCCTTTATTGGCCACCTGATGGGCCTGCAGCACTGGCAAGAACGACGGAGCTTGCTTTTGCAACGCCTGGGATTGGCCAACTTTCAGGACCGCCGCGCCCAGGCCCTTTCCGGAGGCATGAAGCGGAAGCTGGCGCTAGCCGCCAGCCTCATGCACGACCCCAGGCTTTTGATCCTGGACGAGCCCACCACCGGCGTTGACCCCATTAGCCGCCGGGATTTCTGGCGCCTTCTGGGGGAGTTCGTGGCGGAAGGCCTTACCCTCATGGTGGCTACGCCTTACTTGGACGAAGCCCAGCGGGCCAGCCGCGTGGTATTGTTCCACCGCGGGGAGGTTTTGGCCCAGGGTTCGCCCCGGGAGCTCACTCAAGCGCTTAAGGGCCGGCTCCTCGCCGTGGAAGGCGAGCCACGGGCGGAGCTGGCGGCGGTTTTGGCCGACCTACCCGGTGTGGCGGACGTGCAGCCGTTCGGCTTGGGGTTCCACGTCACGCTGGCCGAAAAAGCTCCACCGCCAGAGCCCCAAGTTTTCCAAAACCGTGGCATTCGCCTCCATCGGTTTGAGGAAATACCCCCAACCCTAGAGGACGTCTTTCTCTTTGAGCTTTCCCGGGCCGCAGGAGAACCAAAACCATGAAAAAAACCACGCTTTTCCTCGCTTTTCTGGCTTTTCCCGCTTTTTCTTGGGGCCAAGATACTTTGGTCCTCACGGAAGACAAAGCCCGAGAGCTGGCCCTGGCCGTGTCCTACTCCTTGCAGGAAAGCCAAGCTTTGGCTGCCGCCAGCCAAGCCCAGGCGGCTGCCGTTGCCAGCAAGAAGAAGCCCCAGATGGATGTGCAGGCCAACCTGATCCAGCGCAGCTCGGTCCCGGAGTTTCGCTTGCCCGCAGTCTTCGGGGGCCAAACCCTTTACAGCTCCATCGAAAGCGTTGCGGGAGCGACACTCACCGTCAGCCAACCGCTGGATGCAAGCCTCAGCTACCGCACCCGCGCCGCCCAAAGCCGGTCCCAGCAAGCCAGCATCCAGACAGCCCAAACCCGCCTGGATGTAGCGCTGCAAGCCCGCCTTGCCTTTTGGCAAGCGGTTTTGGCCAGCTCTTTCGTTGCGGTGGCCGAAAAAGACCTGCAGAGGGCGGAGCAAAACCTCGCCGATACCAGGCTCCTGGAAGAGGCGGGGCTTGCCACCCGCGCGGCGGTGCTTACCGCCCAAGCCCACCGCGAGCAGGCTCGGGTGGCGCTGGTTTCCGCTCGCAGCGCCGCCGCCTTAGAGCTGGCCACCCTGCGCTCCCTCTTGCATTTGCCTCCCGAGCAACCCCTGCAGCTGCAACCCAATTCCACCCCACCCCCGGAACCGCCGGCGTTAAGCGAGCTTTTAGCGGCAGCGCTGCAGCAACGCCCGGAGCTGGCAGCGCTATCCCACCAGGTGGAAGCCTTGGGTCTTCAAGCAGACGCCGAACGCGCCGAGAAAAAGCCTCGTTTTTCCTTGCTTGCCCAGTACGACTACTCCCGCCCCAACCCCCGGTACTTCCCGCTGGAAAACCGCTGGCACGGAAGCTGGTCCGTGGGTTTGTTGGCCAACTTCAAAGCCTGGGACAGCTTCGAGGCCCAGGCCAAAGCTGCAGCCGCAGCCGCCCAGCGTGACGCGGCCTTGGCCCAACTGGAAGAAGCCAAGCGGATCGTTGCCCTGGAGGTGGAGCGGGCCCGCCAGCAGCTGGAAGATGCCCTGGCTTTGATACCCGCGGCCTCCACAGCCTTGGCCGCGGCTCAGGAGCGGGAACGCGCGGTGCGGGAAACCTACCTGGCAGGGCTTGCCCGGGTGGAGGACCTCCTGGCGGCCGAAAGCGCCTTGGCCCGGGCGGAGTTCGAGCTGGAGCAAAGCCGGGTGCGGGCATGGATGGCGCAAGCACGGCTGGAAAGGAGCCTTGGGCAGTGAACCCCTGGGCTGTGGAAGCGCGGGAGCTGACCCGGGCCTTTGGCGCCTTTGTGGCCGTGAACCGGGTGAGCTTCTCGGTAGCTCCCGGCGAGATCTTTGGCTTCCTGGGCTCCAACGGTGCCGGTAAAACCACCACCATCCGCATGCTCTGTGGCTTGCTCCCCCCTTCCTCCGGCCGGGCTACCGCCCTGGGGTTCGACATCACCACCCAGGCCCTCCACCTCCGGCGGCAACTGGGCTACATGTCCCAAAAGTTTTCCCTTTACACCGACCTCACGGTGGTGGAAAACCTGGAGTTCTGGGGTTCTGCTTACGGTCTCGCCGGCCCCCGCCTGCGAAAGGCGGTGGAGAACGGGCTTGACCAATCGCAGCTCTGGGACCACCAGCACCTGCTGGTGCGGGAGCTCCCCCTGGGCTTTCGCCAGCGGCTGGCGCTGGCCGCCACGCTGTTGCACCAGCCCAAGCTGGTGTTTTTGGACGAGCCCACCTCCGGTGTGGACCCCGAAGCCCGCAGGGATTTTTGGGAAATCATTGACGCGCTTTCCGTGCAAGGCGTAACGGTTTTTGTCACCACCCACGCCATGGACGAGGCGGAGCGCTGTCACCGGGTGGCGCTCATGCACGCCGGAAAGCTTCTGGCCCTGGACACCGTGGCCAACCTCAAAGCTCTAATCCCCTCCCGGTCTCTGGTGGCCCTCGAGGCTTCCGATCCGGGGCTGGCCCTCAAGGTGCTTGGCTCCCTCCCGCACGTGGAAGACGCCGCCCTTTTTGGCACCACCATCCACTGCTTGCTTCGCCAGCCGCATGACCTGCAGCAGCTGCTCGTTGAGTTGCCAGCCCGTGGGGTAGGGGTCCACTGGGCCAGACCGGCAGAGCCGTCGTTGGAGGACGTTTTCGTGTTTGTGATCCAGAAAGCCGAACAGGAGGGAGGAAAAGAGCCTTGATCCGCCGTATTCGCGCGTTGGCTTATAAGGAAACCCTCCATTTGCTTCGGGATTTCCGCAGCTTGGCGGCGCTTTTGATCATGCCCGGAGTGTTGCTGCTCATGTACGGGTATGCCCTTTCCTTCGACGTGGAGCACCTGCGCCTGGGCGTCGTGGACCAGGACCAAACCCCAGCCTCCCGCCAGCTCATCCAAAGCTTTGCCGCCGGCACCACCTTTGACTTGGTGGCCTTTTCCCGGGACATCCGGGAGCTGGATCGCTGGTTCGATTCTTTTACCGTGCAGGCCGCGCTGGTGATCCCCGCGGATTTTGGCGCCAACCTCCAGGCCCGCCGCAAGGCTCCGGTGCAGTTTGTGGTGGACGGTTCCGATGCGCGCACCGCCACCGCGGTTTTGGCGTACGGCGAACTCCTCGCCAACGTCGTGTCCCCCAAGGTTGTTTGGTACCAGGGAAAAGGCCCGGTGGCAGCCAAACCGCTGGTCTGGTACAACCCCAACTTGCGCTCTTCGATCTTCCTGGTACCGGGCTTGTTGGCCTTCATCCTCATGATTACCTCGGTCGTAGCCACCGCCCTGGCCGTAGTGCGGGAAAAAGAGCGGGGCACCGTGGAATGCCTCCGGGCCACACCCCTGCGCCCCCTGGAGCTGGTGCTGGGCAAAACTTTGCCTTACCTGATCCTGGGTCTTTTGGCGGCGGCTTTGGCACTGGCCGTGGCCCACGGGCTTTTCCAGGTGCCGGTGCGCGGCTCTCTCGTCTGGCTTTTTCTCATCACCGTGCTTTTTCTCTTGGGCGGCCTGGGCTGGGGGCTTTTGATTTCCACCGTGGCCGACACCCAGCAGGTTGCCTTTCAGTTGGGCTTGCTTTCCACCATGCTGCCCACGCTGTTGCTCTCGGGCTTTATCTTTCCCATTTCCTCCATGCCCCGGGCCATTCAGCTGGTGACCACCCTGGTTCCCGCCCGCTACTTTCTGGTGGCGCTGCGGGGCATCGTCCTGAAGGCTAACCCGGTGGCAGTTTGGTGGGACCAAGCGCTGGCGCTGGCGGTTTTTGCGCTGGTCGTGCTCACGGTAGCGGTGCTGCGCAGCAGGAGGACCCTCTAACATGCGGGCAATTCTCGCCCTCATGAGGAAGGAGCTTTTGCAGCTGAAAAGGGACCGAAAGATCCTGCCGATCCTTTTTCTGGCGCCCATTTTCCAGCTCATCATCTTGGGCTACGCCGCCACCACCGACGTGAAGCTGGTGGAGCTGGGGCTTTGCGACTTGGACCGCAGCAGCGAATCGCGCGCCCTGCTGGAGCGCTTCACAGCCTCCCGCTACTTTGCCCTGGTGGCGGTGGTTTCAGACCAGCGGCAGCTGGACGGTTTGGTGGCGGCGGGGAAGGTCAAGCTGGCGCTAACGATCCCCGAAGGCTACGGGGCAGCCCGGCTGCGGGGCGAGCCGGTGGCCGTGCAGCTCCTGGTGGATGGTTCCGACGCCACCACCGGCACGGTGGGGCTGGCCTACGCCCAGGGGGTGCTGCTCCAGGTCAACCGCGAAGCCAGGTTGCAGCCAATCATCGAGGTGCGCCCCAAGGTTTTGTACAACCCCGACTTGCTTTCCCGCAACTTCATGGTGCCGGGGGTTTTGGCCATGATCATCATGGTCACCACCATGATGCTGGCTTCCATGGCGCTGGTGAAGGAACGGGAGCTGGGAAGCTGGGAACAGCTTTTGGTCACGCCGCTTTTGCCGCGCCAAATCATCCTGGGCAAGCTCGTGCCTTACGCGCTGGTGGGTTTTGTGGAAATCCTCACCGCGCTGCCGGTGGTTGTCTTTTACTTTCACGTTCCCCTGCGCAGCTCGGTGTGGCTGTTGCTGCTGCTTTGCGTGCCCTTTGTGCTGGCCACTTTGGGGTTGGGGCTTTTGGTTTCCACGCTTGCCGAGACCCAGCAGCAAGCCATGATGCTCGCCGCTTTCGTGTTCATGCTGCCGCAAATTTACCTTTCGGGCTTTATCTTCCCCATTGAAAACATGCCGCGGTTTTTCCAGATGCTCACCTACGCGGTGCCGCTGCGCTACTTCGTCACGATCCTCCGGGGGGTTTTCCTCAAAGGCGTGGGGCTGGAGGTCCTTTGGCCCCAGGTGCTGGCGCTGGTGGTGGTGGATGGGGTGATTCTGCTGGTGGCGCGAATGCGCTTTCGTCGGAGCTTGAGCTAGTCGCTCCCTGCGTGATCCGCAAAAAATGCAAGACCTGCGGGTCGCTTCTTTTCTTAGCCGCCGCGGAGCGGCGGCCCCACAGCAGGAGCGCAGGCCCCACATTCGACGCGGGGGGCCGCTCGCGCTCCGCCCACCCTTCCGCTCGCTTAGCCCCNNGCCGGCGCAGGAGCGCCGGCCCCACAACAAGAAGAAAAAAAGCTGGACTCGCGCAAAGAAATGTGGGACCCGCGCTCCGTCGCGGGTCGCTTCTTTTCTAGCCGGCGCAGGAGCGAGGCCCCACAGACGGAGCGGCGGCCCCACAGGGAAAGAGGACAAAGAACAGTTACCGTGGGCTCGTGGACGGCGAGGGGATCGGTTTGCGGGGCAGGGGCTCGTCGCGCATGGCCGCCTGGTACAGGAAGGTGGCGAGGATCGCCGAGTTTTTCACCAGGTCTTCCCGCTGCAACCGGTCGTAGGTGTCCAAGTGTGTGTGGTGGGTGCGGGTCATGTAGTCCAAGCCGTCTTGAATGAACTGGAAGCCCGGAAGCCCCACGCGGTCAAAGGACAGGTGGTCGGTGCCTCCCACCGCCCGCACCGCCACGGTTTTGGCACCCAAATCCTCCACCGCCGCCAGCCAGGCACTGAAAATGGGCTTTACCGCCAGGTTTTCCTGGGTGTAAATGCCGCGAATGGCGCCGGCGCCAAAGTCCAGGTTGAAATACGCCGCCAGCTTTTCGAAGTCCTTCTTGCGCACCAGCCTCCGTTCCCCCTCCTGAAGGCTTTCCGGCAGGTCGTCTTTGGGTTTTTCTTGGGGCTCCCAGCAAGCAAAGTGCTGGCAGACGTAGGCCCGGGAGCCGTTGAGGCCTTGCTCTTCGCTGTTCCACAGGGCAATGCGGATGGTGCGCCGGGGCTTGATGCCGAGGCTTTTGAGGATGCGGGCTGCTTCCATTACCACCGCGCAGGAGGCGGCGTTGTCGGTAGCCCCGGTGCCGGTGTGCCAGGAGTCAAAATGGGCTCCGGCCATCACCACCTGGTCCTTCAAATCGGTTCCGGGAATTTCGGCAATAACGTTGTACGCTTTGGTGTCACCGTCGAGAAAACGGGCGTCCACCTCCACCGCCAGCTCCACTTTTTCGCCCTTTTCCACTAGCCTCACCAGCCGGTTGTAGTGCTCGGCGGCCATCACCAAAGCAGGCACACCTTCGGGGAACCCGATGCGGTAAGCGGGGGTGCCCATCACCCGCACCGGACCGCCATCGCGGGAGCTCACCTCCACGGTGGCAATGACCCCTTCGGCCATCAGGAACTCCGCCCGCTTACGGCCAAAGGTCCACTCCTTTCTGGCCTGGCGGCGCCACTCCTCGTCCCTGGGCGGGCGAATGGGAAACTGCTCCAGCTCCTCCAGGTCTTCCTCCTTGTACCGCTTGAAAAGCGGCTCCTCCGGCGGCTTGATGTCGGCGGCTTTGCTCAAAAGCACGATCTTACCTGCCAGCTTTCCCTTTTGTTGCTCCAGGTCCGCTTCGCTTTCCAGGCTCACGCGAACCACCTCGCCAAGCTTGCGCCCGTTGGTTCCCGGCGACCACGCTTCGGGGAAGGCAATGAGCACCGCCTCGGTGGGCTTGGTCATTTCCACGGCACAACGGGAAAAGGTCCAGCCCCGGCCAAACTCGAAGCCCTCCAGATGAACGTTGGCAAGACCCCACTTTTCCAGGGTTTCTTTGGCCCACAGCTCGGCCCGGCGCATGTTGGGCGAGTTGGTAAGCCGCGGCCCCA
Source organism: Thermoanaerobaculum aquaticum (assembly GCF_000687145.1). NCBI lineage: Bacteria > Pseudomonadati > Acidobacteriota > Thermoanaerobaculia > Thermoanaerobaculales > Thermoanaerobaculaceae > Thermoanaerobaculum > Thermoanaerobaculum aquaticum. Next base: position 74,149 of record NZ_JMFG01000016.1, on the reverse strand, counting down.
GGAGGTCCGTCATGATCTGGACCGTTTCCATCACCTGCGAGTTTCTGGTGGCCTCCAGGCGGATCCGCCCAACGGTTTCCCAGTCCACACGCTCTTGCGCACTGGCAACGCCAGCAACAACGCCCACTACCAAGAGCAGCTTGCGCATTTGGTCCTCCCCGTGCGCGCCCAGCGCACCCCGCTTTCCTACGAAATCTCGGCCGGGAGGTTTTTGGAAGAAACTAGCGGCTGGTGGCCCGTAGGTAGCGGGCCAAAGCCTCCTGCCAGGGAGGAAGCGGCTGACCGAGGGAGTCAAACTTTGCGGTATCCAGCACCGAGTAGCGGGGGCGAGGGGCAGGCCGGCCCGCCTCTTCCGTGGAAATATCCACCACCGGCACGGAAAACCCCAGCTGCGCGGCAATTTCCCGGGCAAAACCCGCCCAGTTGGTTTCGCCGGTGTTGGCCACGTGGAAGAGGCCGTAAGCTCCCGCATTGACCAACCGCACTAAGGCTTCAGCTAAATCTTCGGCGTAGGTGGGCCTGCCGAACTGATCCGCCACCACCCGCAATTGCCGGGCACCACCTAAAAGCTGCTTGCGGATGGCCTCCACGAAGTTCCAGCCCCGGCCAAAAAGCCATGAGGTACGCACGATGAGGTGCTTTGAGGCCCTGGCCGCCGCCTTTTCGCCTTCCAATTTCGAGCGGCCGTACACGGAAAGCGGGTTGGGGGGGTCATCTTCCCGGTAAGGGCGCGAGTTTTGCCCGTCAAACACGTAATCGGTGGAAAGGTGCACCAGAAGCGCACCCACCTCGTCGGCCACGCTGGCCAGCGTCGCCACCGCCCGGGCGTTCACGGCAAAGGCCGCTTCCGGCTCTTCTTCGGCGCGGTCCACAGCGGTGAAAGCGGCAGCGTTAAAGATGACCTCAGGCTGGGCGGTGCGTACGGCTTCTTGTACTGCACCCACATCGGTAAGGTCAAACTCGGGCAAGTCGTAAGCCCAAAGCTGCCAACCCTGCCCCCGCCCCAAGTCCACCAGGGCCCGGCCCAGCTGACCGCGAGCGCCGGTGATCAGCACCCTCATGCCAGCCGGGCTCCGTACTGCAGCTCGTAGTAGCGGCGAAACTCCCCGTCGTGGTCCTTGATCGGCTCCCACCACCAGCGGTTGTCCACGTACCACCGCACGGTGCGCTCAAGCCCCACCTCAAAGGGCACCTGCGGTTGCCAACCGAGGCGGTGCAGCTTGCTGGCGTCCAGGGAATAGCGGCGGTCGTGGCCGGGGCGGTCGGCCACAAAGCGAATGAGCGATTCCGGCTTGCCTAAAAGCCGCAAAACGGCGCGGGTCACCTCGATGTTTTCCCGCTCGTTGCCGCCGGCAATGTTGTAAACCTCGCCGGGCTGGCCGTGCTCCAGGAGAAACAGAAGGGCGCGGCAGTGGTCTTCCACAAAGAGCCAATCGCGCACGTTGCGGCCATCGCCGTAAAGGGGCAAGGGCTCGTCCCGCAGGGCGTTGGTGACGAAAAGCGGGATGAGCTTTTCCGGGTACTGGTAAGGTCCGTAGTTGTTGGAAGCCCGGGTAATGATCACCGGCACACCGTAGGTGGCCCAGTACGCGTAAGCCATGCGGTCCCCACCGGCCTTGGAGGCGGCGTAAGGGTTGCGGGGGTTGAGCACGCTTTCTTCGGTAAAAGAGCCTTGCTCAATGGAGCCGTACACCTCATCGGTGGAAATCTGGATAAAGCGCGCAAGCCCCACCCGACGGGCTTCCTCCAGCAACACCAGAACGCCTTTTACATCGGTATCAATGAAGTGAGAGGCCCCCAACAGCGAGCGATCCACGTGGGTTTCGGCCGCAAAGTTCACGGCAAACTGGCACCCCCTCATGGCTTCGGCCACCGCCTGGGGATCGCAAATGTCGCCATGGATAAAGCGGTACCTGGGGTTGTCCGCCATATCCTGGAGGTTTTCCAGCCGCCCCGCGTAGGTGAGCTTGTCCAGGTTCACCACTTCCCAATCGGGACGCTCCGAAAGGATCAAGCGCACAAAGTTAGAGCCGATGAAGCCACAACCACCGGTAACCAAAATACGCACGCTCATGGAATCTCCACCCGCGAGTGATCGCCCACCACCAGCCGCAGCGCTTGCGGTCGTCCGTTGCCTCGCACGACTGTAACTCCCTTGCCAATGAGGCAGCCCTCCAGCCGCTGGGGGAGCTGTACGAGGGTGGAGCCCTCCAAAACGATGGAGTTCTCCACCTCGCAGGACACGATCCGGCAGCGAGGCCCCACCGCGGTGTAAGGGCCGATAAACGAATCTTCCACCACCGCGTCCGCACCGATAATGCAGGGACCACGAACCACCGAGCGAACAACGGTGGCCCCGGCTTCGATGACTGCCTTCCCCTCCACCCGGCTTTCCCCGTCCACAGCCCCAGCCACCAGCCGCTCCTTGCCGTCCAGCACGATGCGGTTGGCCTCCAGCATGTCCTCCACCTTGCCGGTGTCCTTCCACCAGCCGGTGATGATGTGGGGGCGCACCACGTAGCCGGCGTCCACCAGGTACTGAATGGCATCGGTGATTTCCAGCTCACCCCGGGCTGACGGCTTGATGGCCTTGACCGCTTCAAACACGTGGTGATCGAAGAGGTAAACCCCCACCAGCGCCAGGTCGCTCTTGGGGTTGGCCGGTTTTTCCTCCAGCCGCACCACGTGGCCGTTTTCCCCCAGCTCCGCCACCCCAAATTGCGAAGGGTTGGGCACGTGGGCCAGGAGGATTTGGGCGTTGCAACCCCCCTGGGCAAACTCCCGGACAAAGGGCACGATGCCGTCCTTTACCAGGTTGTCCCCCAGGTACATGACGAACGGCTCACCGGCCATGAATTCCTCGGCGATAAGCACGGCGTGGGCTAGGCCCCGGGGGGCATCCTGCGGGATGTAGGTCACCCGTACCCCCCACCGGGAGCCGTCGCCCACCGCTTCCATGATTTCCTGGGCCGTGTGCCCCACGACGATGCCGATGTCGCGGATGCCCGCTTCCGCCAACGCTTCCAAACCGTAAAAAAGCACGGGCTTATTGGCCACCGGGACGAGCTGCTTAGCAGACGTGTAGGTGAGCGGCCGCAAGCGCGTCCCGTAGCCCCCTGCCAAGATCAAACCCTTCATGCCGCCTCCCGGCGCCATTGTACCTGCACCTTTCCGCCAAATAGGAATACACTAGCCTAGGGCCAGGGTTTGCTGGCTGGGAGGTACCATGCGTCCCGAGCTTTTGCGGAAATCAAAAGCCAGTGCACCGGCAAGCGAGGAGGAGCTTATCAAGCGGCTTGCTCCCCATGTGGAAGCCATCCTTGACCAGCTCGGTGTGGATCGAAGCGATCCCAACCTCCAGGACACCCCTCGCCGGGTGGCCGCCATGTTTCTGGAGATGTTTCACGGCCTTAAGGAAGGCGCCGAGCCCTCGGTGACGGTGTTCCCCAACGAAGAACGGTACTCGGCCATGGTCATGGAGCGCGACATCCCCTTTTACTCCATGTGCGCCCATCACCTGGTGCCCTTTTACGGTCACGCCCATATTGCCTATATCCCCGGCAAGCACATTGTGGGCCTTTCCAAAATCCCACGCATTCTGGAGTTTTACGCCAAACGGCCGCAAATTCAGGAGCGGCTCACCGAGCAGGTGGCCGACTACCTGTGGCAGCGGCTGGAGCCCCTGGGGGTGATGGTGGTCATCGAAGCGCGTCACCTCTGCATGGAGATGCGAGGTGTGAAAAAGCCCGGAACCCTCACCGTCACCTCGGCCATTCGCGGAGCGTTTGAAAACGCCAAGGTGCGGGAGGAATTCCTGGGCTTTTTGAACCGCAGCCAAAAGTGGTAAAGGAAGGGGGCGCTCCTTTACCGAATCTCCAAGTACACCCAAACCTTGGTCGCAGCGGCCAGGCTATCACCGCTGGCGGTAATCGTGTCCTTGTACTCGAAGGGGCGCTCACCACGCACCTTAAACGGAGCGGGCGTCAGCCGGTCGAGGCTTTTCCCGTTTTGATCCTCTAAAAGCAGCACCGGCAAAACCTCCACTCGCCCGGAAGCCACCCGCGCACCCGTCATCACCACCTGGCACTTCACGTTTTTTCCGGGCTCCACGTTGCCCTGGGGGGTGATGGTGAGCTCGGCGAACCGCGTGCCATCAATTTCCACGTACAACGCAATAGGCTCACCCAGCTTGAGCACAAACTCGTCCTGGTAGGGATTTTCGCCCGGTTTGTACTGAGGTTCCTCCTGTGCCCATCCGAAAAGAGCGCTTGAAGCGAAAACCGCCAACATGACGACTCCCCGCATACGCCCCTCCTCGCCACCCGGGAATTCCCGGCTTTTCTATTTCACCACATTTCCTACCGCAAAGCCCCCCCCGCTCACCACGGCGCATTCGGCATACTTGGGCCCCTTCACCGCCACCACACGGATGGTGCCGATTTTTTCCTCTTCCGCACCTAAAACTTCGCCGGTGTCCGGATCCTTGATGACCGCGCCGGTCTTGTAAACATCGAAGGTGTCGCCCTCTTTAAGCCCATGCTCGGCACCCAAATTGATAAAGATCTTGCCGCCATCAATACGAGCGATCTTGCCGCTTACTCTGCCCACCACCGTGGCAGAGGTGGCCAGCTCTAGGGTGGTGAGCTTTTTCGCTAGCTCTTCCACGCAGGGCAAAAGCACCTTGTCAAACATCCGGCGATCGTCCACCCCACCACCGGAGCCCATGACGAACACTTTGACGTTGGACTCCTCTTTCCGTGCCTTGTCGGCCCAAACGATCTCACCAGTGGTGGTGTTCACCAGCCGCGCATCCAGGGCCGCCACAAACTTCTTGCGCCGCACGTCCACGCCAATGCCCCAGCCAACCTTCGCCCCCGCCGTTTCCTCTCCAAACTCCGTGACGTTGCCAAAGAGGATGTACTCCACCCCAAGGAGCTTGCCGGCTTGGACAGCGGTTCGAGGGTCAATATCACCCGCCAGCGACAGGTTTTTCTCGCGCATGATGGCGTCCAAGCGCTCGCGATCAATGACCGTAAACCTCCCCGACTTCACCAGCTCGGTGATGAACATGTCCTGGGCGGCTTCTCCGGCTCGGCTCCAGTGGGCTTCCAACGCCTTGTGCCCGAACTCCAAAACCGCCACCCGAGGCTTCTCGGCGGCCAAGGGACCGGCCAGGAAACAAACCAGCAAGCCAAACACCAACTTTTTCATAGTTCCCCCTTTCTTTTTCCGCGATTCATTATAGACCACAAGGGGAAGAGTGGGGAGAAGGTTTCCCAACCCTCATCCTGGCCAGCTGGCCCGCTCGCCACTCCCGCAAGGGCAGCGCGCAGGATGGCAAGGGCGATGCGGGCAGCAGACCTCTTGGCTTGCGCCGGCGAGGAATGCGGGTTTTGCGGTCAGCCACCGAAAAGAAGCCCGCTCCCAGCGTTGCCAGCGCTGGGAGAGGTACAGACCGGGCTAACGGCACCAAGGTAGCGGTGCTGAAAGCCTTTCTAACCGGATGATGTAAAACCCGCTTCTCCGATCAATCCCCAGAGGCTCAGTGATCCTGGAGGCGCTGGGCCTTCAGCACGCACATGGCCGCCATGTTGACGATGTCCCCCACCTCCACCCCGCGCTGCAGCACGTGCACCGCGGCGTTGACGCCGGTGAGGATGGGGCCAATGGCTTCCCCCTTGCCCAACCGCCAGAGCAGCTTGTAGGCGATGTTGGCGGCTTCCAAATCCGGGCAAACGAGCACGTTGGCATCGCCCTGGATCGTCGAAAAGGGATAGATCTCTCGCGCCACCTGGGGCTCCACCGCCACATCGGCCTGCATTTCCCCATCAATGGCCAGCTCCGGCCAGCGCTGGCGGGCAATCTCCACGGCTTTTCGCACCTTCAGCGAACGCTCATCGGTATTCGACCCGAAGTTGGAGTAGGAGAGCATGGCCACCCGCGGCTCCACACCGAAGTAGTTGCGGGCCACCCGCGCGGCCATGAAGGCAATTTCTGCCAGCTCTTCGGCCGTGGGATCCTGGTTGACGGTGGTATCGGCGATAAAGACCATGCGGTCCTCGAAAAGCAACAGGTACACACCGGCCACCCGGGTGACGCCCGGCTGGGTATGGTGAATTTGCAGCGCCGGACGGATGGTGTCGGGGTAGTGCATGGTGAGACCGGAAATGAGCCCGTCGGCTTCCCCCTCGTGGACCATCATGTTGCCAAAGTACACCGGGTCCTTCATGAGCTTGCGGGCATCGTCTTCAGCCACACCCCGCCGCCACCGCATCTGGTGGAACTTCTTCACGTACTCCTCGAAGCGGGGGTGCGTTGCCGGGTCCACCACCTCCACCTTCTCCCTGGGCACCTCGTACTCGGCCAGAAGCTGTTCGACGTTTTCCTTTTTGCCCAAAAGCACCGGCCGGCAGATGCCTTCCTCCACCAGAACCTTGGCCGCCCGCACGATCTTCGGGTGCTCCCCTTCGGCAAAAACGATGCGCTTGGGATCCTGCTTGGCCCGGTCGAAAACGAAGTGCATCACCTGGCGGGTGCGGGAAAGCCGGGATTCCAGCTCCCGCACGTAGTCCTCCTTCGATGAAAACGGCTTGCGCGCCACGCCCGTGCGGATGGCAGCTTCCGCCACCGCCGGCGCTTCCCACAACAGCACCCGGTAATCGAAGGGCTTGGGGATCAGGTACTCACGTCCGAACTTGATGGGTTTTCCGCCGTAAGCGCGGATCACCGAATCGGGCACGTCCTCCTTAGCCAGGTTGGCCAAGGCCTGCACCGCCGCCATCTTCATTTCTTCGTTAATCTCCCGGGCCGCCACGTCCAAGGCCCCGCGGAAGATGAAGGGGAACCCCAGCACGTTGTTCACCTGGTTGGGGTAGTCCGAGCGCCCGGTAGCCATGATGACGTCGGGCCTGGTAGCTACGGCCACTTCGTAGGGGATTTCCGGATCGGGGTTAGCCATGGCAAAGACGATGGGGTTTTCCGCCATGGACAGCAGCATTTCCGGGGTCACCAGGTTGGGCCCGGAAACGCCAATGAAGGCATCGGCACCCCGAAGGGCATCCGCCAGCGTGCGGGCGTCGGTATCGGCGGCAAACTCCTCCTTGTACGGGTTCATACCCTCGGTGCGGCCCTTGTAGACCACCCCTTTGGTGTCCACCAGAATGAGGTTTTCCTTCTTCACGCCCAGGGCCAGGTAAAGCTTGGCGCAGGCAATGCCGGCCGCGCCGGCACCGCAAAACACCACCTTCACCTCGTCAATTCGTTTCCCAGCGATTTCCAGTGCATTGAGAAAGGCCGCCCCGGAAATGATGGCGGTACCGTGCTGGTCGTCGTGGAAGACCGGAATCGAGAGGGTTTTCTTGAGGGTTTCCTCGATGTAAAAGCACTCGGGGGCTTTGATGTCCTCCAAATTAATGCCGCCCAGGGTGGGCTCGATGAGCTGGCAGAAGCGAATCACCTCATCGGGGTCCTCGCTGGCCACTTCAATGTCAAAAACGTCAATGTCCGCAAAGCGCTTGAAGAGGACACCCTTGCCCTCCATCACTGGCTTCCCCGCCAGGGGGCCAATGTTGCCCAGGCCCAACACTGCCGTACCGTTAGAAATCACCCCCACCAGGTTCCCTTTGTTGGTGTATTCGTACACCAGCTCGGGGTTTTTGGCGATTTCCCGGCAAGGCTCGGCCACCCCGGGGGTATAAGCCATGGAAAGGTCCCGTTGGGTGAGACAAGGCTTGGTGGGAACCACCGAAAGCTTGCCCTTCCTTTTCCCGGAATGGTAGGCCAAGGCCTCTTCGCGGGTGATCTTACCGTTGCTCATGAGCACCTCCCGGCGCTTGAGAAAAAGCGCACAAGTACATGTTACGCCCGTCAAACCTGGTGGTCAACTGCCCGTGGCTGCCCTTTCCCCCAGCGGCTTGAGGGCTGCCGCCGCCAACTCCCGCCGCCTCTCGTGGCGAATCAATGCCAGTTGAATGAGCCTGTCCAAAAGCTCAGGGTAAGGAACTCCTGTTAAGCCCAAAAGCTTCGGGTACATGGAAATGGGCGTGAACCCAGGGATGCTGTTGAGCTCGTTCACGTAAAAGACCCCCGAAGGCTTTTCCAAGAGGAAATCCACGCGGGCCATGGCATCACACCCGCAAGCCCGAAACGCCGCCAAAGCCAGCTCCCGGACCTTCCCCACCTGGGGGTCGGCAAGCGGGGCTGGCGCCAGGAGCTTGCAGGCGTCATCCAGGTACTTATCGGCGTAGTCGTAAAACTCGTGGCCGGGAACCACCTCACCGGGTACCGACACCACCGGTGGGTCTCCGTCCAACACCGCCACTTCGATTTCCCGGGCATCTACACCTTGCTCCACCAGCACCAGGTCATCAAATTGAAAGGCCAGCTCCAGGGCTGCCGGAAGCGTTTCCCAGCTTTTGACCTTGGAGATCCCCACCGAGGACCCCAGCCTTGCCGGCTTGACAAAAAGCGGCAGGGAAAGCCCCCGCACAGGCTCGGGAACGGCCCCCGACCATTGTTCCCTCGTGACCACCACAAACGGCACCACCGGCAAGCCGGCATCCCGCAGCAAGCGCTTGGTCAGGACCTTGTCCATGGTGACGGCGCTGGCCGCCACGTTGCACCCGGTGTAGGGGAGGTCCAACATCTCGCAAAGGCCCTGGATGGTGCCATCCTCGCCAAAGGGTCCGTGGAGGATGGGCATGACCACGTCCACAGCCCCCTCCAGCAAACGCGGGTCCAGGCGGTGCGCACCGGTAAACGCCAGCACCTGGTCCGCCCGATCCCCGGAAGCTTCCAGCACCTTTTGCGCCACCTCGGGCGCCGCCCACAGCCCCTGCCGATCAATGGCCATGGGAACGATTTGGTACTTGGCGGGGTCCAAGGCCCGAGCCACCGAGCGGGCAGAAACCACGGAAACCTCGTGTTCGCCCGAGCGGCCGCCAAACACCAAAGCTACCCGTAGCTTGCCGCTCACCTCAGCCACCGAAAACCTTCCGCACCGCCGCCAGGGCCTGGGCAAAGGGGCCCCGGCGGTTTTCTTCCAGGACCTTGTCCAGCTCGCCGGCGTCCAGGTAGATGCCCCCGCACCCCGGGCAAACTTCCACCTCCACACCCTGGAGGTGCGTCATTTCCATCTTTTGCCCGCATTTGGGGCAGTGCATGAAATGCAGCTCCTTGAGCTTGCGCTTTTCCTCCTCTTCCAGTTGGCGACGGTACTGCTCCCGCAACTCCCGAAGACGCGCCAACTCCTGTTGCAAAAAGTACTCTTGTTCTTTTTCCGACGGTTTCTGCAGCATACGCCCCCCGTTTTCAACCCTGATTTTCATCCCAGCCCCAGCCTTCCTCGCGCAGAAGGCCGGGAAGCTGACGTAAATCTTCAATCACAAACAACGCCCCCGCCGCCCACAGCTCGTTGGCAGTGCGAGAAGGCCCGGCAAGCCCTACTACCGGGACTTCCGCTGCCCTCCCCGCTTCCACATCCACCTCCATGTCACCCACGTAAAGGGCGTCCTCAGGGGCCACCGCAAGCGCCTGCAGGGCCGCCTGCAAAAAAGCGCCATCGGGCTTTCGTGTTCCCGTGGTGTCCGGTCCAACCACCACCCGCACCCACGACCTCAACCCCCAGTGCTCCAGCCACTGCTGGGAAAGCGTGGCGTACTTGTTGGAAGCCACCGCCACCTTGCCCCCGGTCTTTTCCCACACGAAGGCGAGGACCTCGCGAGCTCCCGGCATAGGCGGTGTGGCCTCCAAAAAGGTGGCGCGGTAGTGCTCCCCAAACACCCGCCCCACCTCATGCAGAGTCTCCTCCGGGGCATCCGGTCCCAGGGCGGCGCGGACCAGTTGCACCGCCCCGTGGCCCACGTGGTACTTGACCCAGTGCAGGTCTTTGGCGGGAAAGCCCAGGCTCGTGAGGGCATGGTTGAGGCTTGCCGTAATGGCCGCAAAGGAGTCGGCCAGCGTGCCGTCCATGTCGAAAATCAGTGCTGCCGGACGCAGTTTTTCCACCTTTCCCCCGCCGCCGGATACCCCGGCTTTGCCGCGAACTTTACCCTATTTTTGGGTTGCCCGCACCGGTTTAGGCGAGGAGAAAAGGCCGTCTCAAAAGCTCAAACTCCCGGGAGTACGTTTCCCAACCGCTGATGACTTCCTCCAGGGACAACTTTCCTTCCACCACCAGCCGAGCCTGGGGCGAGCCGGTGAGCAGGTCAATGGCCGGCACATCGGCCACGAATTCATAAGGCTCGCTGCGCCATGCAAAATGCTCGGGATGGAGCTTGCGGATTTCCCGCAGCACTACCAACCCGCAAGCTAACGGGCGGAAGCCAAGGCGGTGGGTGACGTGCCATTCCACCCCCGAACACACCTGCCCGGCGTACTTTTGAAACTCCGGCCGGAACATCGTGAAGCGAAACCGCACCCCCGGAAGCTCCAGGGCGTTCAAGCGCCGGGCCAGAGCTTGTCCATCCAGCCACGGTGCTCCGGTGAGCAGGAAGGGGCGGGTGGTTCCCCGGCCCTCGGAGAGGTTGGTGGCCTCCACCAGGCAAGCCCCCGGGTACACGGTGGCCGTTGCCAGGGTGGGCATATTCGGGGAGGGCGCCACCCAGGGAAGACCGGTTTCATCCCACCACTGGTGCCGCTGCCAACCCTGACAGGTCAGCACCGTCACCGCGGCGTTGGGGTAGCGCTCCCGCTGCAACAAAAGCGAAAGCTCCCCGAGGGTCATGCCGTGCCGCACCGGCACCGGCAGCTCAGAAACGAAGGAGCGGTACCCCTCTTCCACCGGCCCCCCTTCCAAGAGCTCACCGCCCAGGGGGTTGGGCCGGTCACACACGATGACCTCCACCCCCGCCTGCTGGCAGGCGCCCAAGCAGTACGCCATGGTGGCGGCAAAGGTGTAGTAGCGGCACCCAATGTCGGGGAGATCCACCACCAGCGCCTCGAGATCCGCCAGAGCCTCCGGCGCCGGGTGCAAGCTTTCGGGGCTTTGGCCGTAAAGCGAAACCACTGGAACGCCGGCAAAGCTCTCCGATCCCACCGCTTCCATGTCCTGGGCCAGGCCAAACAAACCGTGTTCCGGGGCAAAGATGCGCACCAGCTGGGCCCCCAAGCGGGGAAGAAGCTCCCACGCCGGTTCGAGCTGCTCGGTCACCGCCGCCTGGTTGCACAGGAGAGCCACCCGGCGGCCCCGCACTAAGGCGGGGTTTTCCGCCAGCCTCCCCAAGCCCACCTGCACCCCGCTCATGGCTTCTGGGGTTCAGGTGGCAGGGTGGTCTTTACGGTGACCGACACCGCCCCGCGAAAATCCCCGGCCTGGTAACCCACCGCTTGATCCTCCGGATAGTGCTGGGTCAAGAACTCCCGGACCGCCGGCTTCATGCGCTGCCGATCCCCATGGCAGGCCAGGCACATCTCGCCAATGACGATGGGCCGAAGGTAGCGCACCGTGAGCGTTTCCCCCTCCAGGTACCAATCGGAAACCTCGCTGGCGGTTTTGTCTTTCCGGTACCGGTGCTCCATCAGGACCAGCATGGCTTGCTCGTAGTCATCCGGGCGGTTTTGCGGGTTCCTGGGACGGGCCGTCACCCGCCGCACCAGAACCCCTTCCTGTTGCTGAGCTTTGGTGATTTCCTGGGCCTTGGCGGAGCAAACCGAAACGGCTGCCTCCGGCCCCCCTTCCCGCATATGCTTCATAAGCTCACCCATGAGCGCCTGGGTGAGCGCGGTTGCGGCGGCGCGGGCTTTTTCCAGTGCCTGGGAAACCGCCTGCTCCACCTTGCCCGCCGAAGCCGCGTCTGCCTGCGCCCACGCGGTGCTGCCAGCAAACCAAACCAAAACCAGCCACGGGCCTAAAAAACGCCTTGCCATCGCCTACCTCCATGCCAATGGTACCCCGCCTCCCCCACGATCCGTGCTAGGCTCACGCCATGGGCGCTGCTCACCCCACGCCCGATCCCTCGGTAGCCTCCCGCCGGTTGAAGCTGGCTTTCGGCCTGTGCTTGGCGTACATGACCGTGGAGCTGGTGGGGGGATTCTTGGCAAACTCCCTGGCGCTTTTGGCCGACGCCGGGCACATGCTGGCTGACGCCGGCTCCATTGGTCTTGCGCTTTTTGCGGCCAGGCTTTCCCTCAGGCCCCCCAGCAAGAAGCTCACCTACGGCTATCACCGGGCGGAAATTCTGGCCGCCACCCTCAACGCCGCCACGCTGCTGGCCGTGGGGCTTTCCATCCTGGTGGAAGCCTTCCGCCGACTGGCCCACCCACCCCAGGTGGCTTCAGGGGTGATGCTGGCGGTGGCGGTGCCGGGGCTGGTGGTGAACTTGGCCATGGCAGCGGTACTTCACGGTGGTGGGCAAAAAAACCTCAACGTGCGGGCGGCCTTCTTCCACGTACTCACGGACACCCTGGGATCGGTGCAGGTCATCCTGGCGGCGCTGGCCATGATGTGGTTTGGCTGGGCCTGGGCGGACCCGGTAGCCTCGATGTTGCTTTCCGGTTTGGTGATGTTTTCCGGCTACCGCGTACTTCGGGAAACCGTCTTCATCCTCATGGAAGGCACACCCGCCCAAATTGACCTCGACCAGCTGCGGCAGAGCTTGCTGGCGGTGGAAGGGGTGGTGGGGGTCCACGACCTGCACGTGTGGCTCATTGCCTCCGATTTTGTGGCGGCTTCGGTTCACCTTGAGGTCAGCGATTCCGCCGACGATTCTTTGCTTTGGCAGGTACGCAAGCTGCTGGCTGAGAAGTTCGATATTCACCACTCAACGGTGCAGCTGGAGCGCCGGCCAAGCCCACGGACCAACTTGCTTCCCGTGTACCCCAAAAGCTAAGGGCGCTTGTGGTCGAGGCCCTGGCCCGCTGCTCAGTTGCCCCCTGTTGGTTGTTCAAAAAGGCTTTGCGACGCTAGTCCTTCACGGTGAATTTGGCCTCGGCCAGCACCTTTCCGTCAGCAGTTTGCACCTCCACCCGCCAGGGGCCGGTCCAGGAGGCAGGGATGCGTTTTTTAGACCACGTGCGGAAGCGCTCGCCCTTTACTGGAAGCTCAATGCGGGCAACCTCCTTTTCACCGTGAAACCACACGTGGAGGAGAGTCCCCTCGTAGTTTTTCACCTCGGAAAAGCAAAAAAGCGCACCAACCTGGCTGGGAAACTCCTCCCCCACCCCCTGCGGTTGGCGGTTTTCCACGCCGGTGCCAACCACCGCCGTGGCTTGAGGCTCCGCCGCCCACAGCCCGGTGGCCAGAAGAACACCGCAAGCTACCGCCAAAAGGCCCTTTTTTGCCATGATCAGCTCCTCCTGGCGAAATTGTACGCTAGCCGGCGGTGGCTGCCAGCACCAGGGAATCCAGGGCCTGCAGGAAACGGAGGTTTTCCTTGCGGGTGCCCACCGAAACCCGGGCGCAGTTCACCAAACCCGGCCCACCCACCGGACGGATGATCACCCCACGCTTTTGAAATTCCAGGAAGAGCTTTTGCACGTCCTCGTCAAACTCGATGAGCACGAAGTTGGTCACCGAAGGGGTAAACTTCACGCCCCGCCGGGAAAGCTCCGCTTCCAAAAACTTAAGCTCCTGCAAATTGTGGGTGCGGGATGCCGTGGCCCACTCCTCGTCGTCTAAGGCTGCCAGGGCCGCCGCTTGCGCCAAGGAAGAGGTGTTGAAGGGTGAACGCACACGGTTGAGGGTGGCAATCACCTCGGGCGAGGAAACGGCGTAACCAATGCGAATCCCGGCCAGACCGTAAATCTTTGAAAACGTGCGCAAGACGATGACGTTGCGCCCTTTCCGAAGGTCGTCCAAACCATCCGGGTAGTCCGCTCGGTCCACGTACTCCTGGTAGGCCTGGTCCAAGACGGTTAAAACCCGGTCCCCCACGATTTCGAAGTACTCGTCCAGCTCCCGGCGGGTGACATAGGTGCCCGTGGGGTTGCAGGGGTTGGCAATGTACACGAGCTTGGTGCGCTCGCCCACGGCTTTCGCCATGGCCACCACATCGTGGCGACGCCCCGGGGCTGTGGGCACGGCAATGGCTCGACCGTTCACCTGGTTAACCGCCAGCTCGTACATCACGAAGGACTGCTGCGAAATAACGGCCTCATCCCCATCGGCAAGGTAGGCGCGGGCCAGCATCTCGATGAGCTCGCAGGAGCCGTTTCCCAGGATGATTTGGTCCATATCCACCGCCAAGCGTTGGGCCAAGGCCTTGCGGAGCTTGTAGCCGCTGCCGTCCGGGTAGCGGTTCAGCTCCGGAAGCGCCTGGCGAATGGCCTCCAGGGCCTTAGGCGAGGTGCCCAGAGGGTTTTCGTTTGAGGCCAGCTTGACGATGTCCCGAACGCCCAGCTCCCGCTGCACTTCCTCGATAGGTTTTCCCGGCACGTACACCGCCAGCCTTCTGATGTAGTCCGGTACCTGTGGTCCGCCCATGGCGCGCCTCCTTTGCCGGCTTTAAGCCCACGGCCCTGTACAGCGCCTCCACTTCCTCCGCGGCGAGCTCGCGGAAAGCGCCCGCTTTGAGCTTTTCGTCGCGGAGGGGTCCGATGCCTACCCGGATCAGCCGCTGCACCGGATGGCCAATCCGCAGAAAGAACTCGCGCACCTCGTGGGTTTTCCCCTCCCCCACCACCACCCGCCACCAGGAGTTGAGCTGCTTGGGTGTCGTCCGCACCAGCTGCACCTCTTTGGGAACCACCCTTTTCCCTTCGATCACGGTTCCCTTTTTCAGCTTGGCCACGTCCTTTTCGTCAGGGAGGCCCTTCACCTTTACCAGGTACTCCCGGAGGATCCCATAGCGGGGGTGGCCCAGGCGGTACGCCAGCTCCCCGTCGTTGGTGAGCAGCAACAGCCCCTCGGAGTGGTAATCCAGCCTTCCCACCGGAAACACCCGCTCGCTCACCTTGGTCCTCACCAAATCGAGAACCGTGGTCCGCCCCTCGGGGTCTTCGCTGGTGGTGACCACACCGGTGGGTTTGTAAAGCAGCACGTAGCGCAAGCGGCTGTCGAGCTTGACCCTTTTGCCATCAACCTTAATGGCGTCCTTTTCAGGATCGGCTTTGGCGCCCAGCGAAACCACCTGGCCGTTCACGGTCACCCGGCCCTCGCGGATCCACTCCTCCGCCTCCCGGCGGGAAGCCAGGCCGGCGCGGGCCAAAATCTTTTGAACCCGTTCAAGAGCCAACGGGTGCCTCCGTTTCCCCCAGCTCCTCCAAAGAGGGGAGCTCCGACAAGCTATGCAGTCCCAAAAGCACCAGAAACTCCTTGGTCGTGCGGTAGAGAAGCGGCGTGCCCACCACCTGCTTGCGGCCGGCCACCCGGATCAGCTTGCGCTCCAGAAGCGTCCGCACCACCCCCGAAGAGTTTACACCCCGCAAGAAGTTAATCTCAGGAAGCGTCACCGGCTGACGGTAGGCAATGATGGCCAGGGTCTCCAGCGCCGCCTGGGAGAGGCGGGTTTGCGCGCGAACGCCGAGAAAGGAAGCCACAAACTCCGCAAGCTCGGGTTTGGTGGCCAAACGGTACCCCCCCGCCACCTTTTCCAACCTCATGCCGGAAGTGGCCGCTTCGTGGCGCGACTGCACCAGGGAAAGCGCCTCCCGCACCTCAGCTTCGGTAACCTCGGGGCCCAAAGCCTTCACCAGCGAAGCCTCGCTCACCGGCTCCCCGGCCACCGCCAAAATGGCCTCGCACGCTGCAGCTAAAAGCTCGCGATCAGGCATGGGCGACACCCTCAAGAGCGGGCCTCTGTCCCGTAGGGGTGAGGTAAATCTCAGCAAACGGCAAGCGCTGGTGGACCCGGGCGGCCTTCAGCCAAACCAGCTCCAGCGCTGCCAGAAAACAGGTTACGGCCTCCAGGCGGTCGGGCCGCGTGAGCATGTGGCTCAAAAGCGGAAAGCTGCGATGTTCGGTTAAGAAGGTCAAAAGCTCCTTCATCTTCTCCTCAACCGTGTGACGCAAGGGGGCAAGCACCAAGCCGGGAGGGTGTTCCCGGCGAAACCGCTCTAAGACGTCCCGCATGGCCCGACCTAGCGCTGCCAAATCCACATCCTCCACGGCCACGTCGGCTTCAGCTACCGCCTCACCGTAGCTCACCCGCACCGGCCAAATGCCGTCGCGAAGGGAAAGCAGGCCTGAAAGCTCCGCCGCCTGCCTCTTGACCTTTTCGTAGGCCAAAAGCCTTTCCACCAGCTCGGCGCGCGGGTCCTCCTCGCCCTTTTCCCGGCGGGGCAGCAGCATCCGCGACTTGATGGCCAAAAGCCAGGCTGCGCACACCAGGTACTCCCCCGCTACCGCCAGGTCCAGCTCCTCCATGGCCCGCAGCCAAGCCTGGTACTGGTCGCAAATGGTGGCCACCGGGATGTCCCAAATGGAAACCCGGTTTTCCCGCACCAGGTACAGGAGGAGGTCCAGGGGACCCTGGAAAACCGGCAACACCACCGCCGGACCCTGGGGTTCGGTCAGTGCAGCAGCACCCACGACAGGACCCGAATAAACGGCCTTAGGATGAGGCTGAAAAACCCTGTCCACAGCAACGCGAACAGCAAAATCATGCCGTACTGGCGGAGCTGCACAAAGTGCCATGCCCACCGCCGGGGGAGGAGGAACTCCAACACGTGGGAGCCATCCAACGGCGGAATGGGGATCAGGTTAAAAACCGCCAAAACCGTGTTGATCATGGCCAGGGAAAACAACAGGTAAAGGATCGGCGCCAGAACTCCCGAAGCCCCCAGCGCCCCAGCGTTCACCACCGCCACCAGCAGCTGCCGGAAGTCAGGGACAAACGCCCGGATCACCAGCAAAACCAGCACCGCGCCGGTGGCCAAAAGCACGTTGGAGGCAGGGCCTGCCAGCGCCACCAGCATGGGGTCCCGACGAGGGTTGCGGAGGTTGCGGGGCACGTAAGGCACGGGTTTGGCCCAACCCAGCACCGGCGCCCCCATGATGGCCAAAAGCAACGGGAAAATCACGGTGCCAATGGGATCCACGTGACGCAAGGGGTTTAGCGACACCCGTCCCAGCCAGCGGCCGGTGGGATCCCCCAGGCGATCGGCGGTCCAGGCGTGGGCGGACTCGTGGATGGCAATGGCAAAACCTAAAGCCACCAGCTGAATGACGATTTCAGGCAAACGCAGGAAAAAGGTCTCCATAACGGGCTCATGCTAACAGATCGGCCAGGCTGGCGGGCGGCTCCTCACCATCCCACCGCTCCACCATCACCCTTTCGCCGCTGGCCCGCACCCGGAAAAAACCGGCCTCCGCACGCACCAGCCAAAACCTCTCCACGGGCCTGTCCGCTCTGGTGCCACCCACCTCCACCTCCTGCAGCACCTCCAGAGGCCAGCGCGTTTGGCCAAAGATAAGCCAGCGCGGTTTTTCATGACCGCGGCCGCCGGCGTAGAACACCACCTGCGCCACCAGCGAAACCCATAAGGCCATGGCGTGAGTGTAAACCCGTCCGCCGGCCGGTAAAATGGCCACGGAGGGCACCTTGGACCATGTCTTCATCCACCGCTTGGAAACCTACTGCATCGTGGGCGTCAACCCCTGGGAGCGGGAGGTTCAGCAAAAGGTTTGCCTGGACATCGTCATGGACTGCTCCACTCGGGAAGCGGCCGCCGATGACGATATGGCCAAAGCCGTGGACTACCGCGCGGTGGCCAAAGCCGTGTTGGATTTGGTCACGAACTCCCGTTTTTACCTGGTGGAAGCGCTCGCTGAGGCGGTAGCCAAGTTGATCCTCGAGGTGCAGCCCAGGGTTCAGGCGGTGACCGTCACGGTGTCCAAGCCCGGGGCGGTGCGCTTTGCCCAGGAGGTGGGCGTGCGCATTCGGCGGGAAAGGGAAAAGCCACAGTGAAACCGGTTCTGGTGCTTTTGGGCTCCAACATTGAGCCGGAACGGCACATCCCTCAGGCCAAGGCAGAGCTCCAGCAGCTTCTTGCGGATTGCGTCTTTTCGCGTACCTACCTCACCGCGCCGGTGGGAGACCCCCATCAGCCTCCGTTTTGGAACTTAGCCGCCAAAGGGAAAACCCCCCTTTCCGTGGAGGAACTGCAGCACCAGCTGGCCCTCCTGGAAACCCGGCACGGAAGGGTGCGGGACCCCGCTCGTCCCTGCGGCCCCCGCACCCTGGACCTGGACCTCTTGCTTTACAACCAGGAAGTAGGGCTCTTCGGTTCGTTGCAGCTCCCCTCCCCGCTACTTTCCCGGGAGGCGTTCGTGCTGGTGCCCGCCGCCGAAGTGGCTCCCCAATGGCTCCATCCAGTACTGAAAAAACCACTGGCCGAATTAGCAGCTAGCCTCAAGGCCGAAGGCATTGAGCCGCTTCCGGAGGAAGCCCGTGCCTAAAGCACTCACCGCCCTGGTCACCGGTGGCGCCCGCCGCGTGGGAAAGGCCATCGTCCAGGAGTTGATTGCCCACGGGGCCACCGTGGCCTTTACCTACTGGCACTCGGAAGCGGAAGCCAGGGCGCTGGAGGCAGCCCACCCTGGCCAGGCTATTGCCCTGCGTTGCCCGCTGGAAGAGCCCGAAGCTCGGGCGCAGCTGGTAGCCCGGGTGCAAGAGCTTTTCCCCCACCTTTCGGCGCTGGTCCACAACGCGGCGGTGTTTCCCCGCACTCCGCTGGCAGAGCTCACGGTAGAGAGCTTCCGCCAAACCCTGGCCGTGAACCTGGAGGCACCCCTTTTTCTCTCCCGCGACCTTGCCGATGCCTTGCGTCGAGGCCAAGGCGCCATCGTCAACGTCGCGGACGTTTACGCTTTCTTGCCTTTGAAAAACTTCACCGCTTACGTCGTTTCCAAGGCAGCCCTGGTGGCAACCACCCGCCAGCTGGCGGTGGAGCTGGCCCCGGAGGTACGGGTGAACGCCGTGGCCCCGGGCATTGCCGCCTTTCCCGAAAGCTACGACCAGGAAACACGCGAACGGCTTATCGCCCGCACGCTGCTCAAAAAAGCGGGCAGTCCCGAGGAAATCGCCCGGGCCGTGCGTTTCTTGCTGTTTGAAGCCCCCACGGTCACCGGTGAGGTCCTCACCGTGGATGCCGGCCGTCGCTTGTTTGCCGGCTAGCAGCCGGCACTTTACCGGCGGGTGTAGTGAATCTCCATGTTCTTGAATTCCTTGCCGTCGGGACCGGTGAGGAACATCTCCGAAACCAGCTTTCCGCCTTCCAACACCCGAAGCGTTTCCCTGAACTTGAGCTTTTTGCCACTGACGGGATCATCCACCTCGGACGTAAAGGTGAAAAGCTTGCCGGTGCTGTCCACCGTTCCCTCACTGGTCATAAAACCGGTCCCCAGAGAGTCCATCCACACGCCCACGTAGGTTTTTTTGGCGTTGTCGTAGCCCAAATAGCCGATGCCTTCAAACGGTTCGCCGGCAAAAGTTCCCTTAACCACCTGGTAAACAAAGCGCCCACCCAGCACCCACCGGTTTTCCGAGGTAGCCGTGGACTTCACCGGGGCGGCTCCAGGGGCCTCCCAGGTGGTCACCTCCGCGGAAAAGGTCCCCACCAGCGGCTCCAAAAGCTTGTGCTGCTCACCGGGGCGAGCCAGCTTCAGCCACGCTTCCATCATCTCCTGCTGTGAAGACTGGGCCACCACCGACACAGCAAAAACGCTCAAGGCGGCAGTCGTTAGCGCCAAAGACACAATCATCTTTCCCCTTCCGTGCGACATGTGGTCATCCTCCTCGGGCCGAGTCTACACGGAAAAGCCTACAGAACCACCAGCAAAGCTGGTAGAGTTTCCCCGTGCTTTTGATCGTGAACCCAGCGGCGGCAGGAGGCAGGTTGGGCAAACAGTGGCCGCGGGTGCGTAGCTTGTTGGAAAGCGTTGGGTTGAAGGTCCCCCAGGCGTTTACCCGCGCCCCAGGCCACGCCACCGAGCTGGCCGCCGAAGCGGTGGCCAAGGGTACCGAGGCGGTGGTGGCGGTGGGAGGAGACGGCACCATTTGCGAGGTGGTGGAGGGTCTGCATCAAGCGGGCGGCGGCGTTTTGGGTATTCTTCCCCTGGGCACCGGCAACGACACCGCGCGAACTTTGGGAATCCCCCGCAAGCTCAAAGCCGCCATTGCCACCCTGCACCAGCCGCAGCTGCGGGAGGTGGACCTCATGCGGGTGGGCTCCCGGGTGGTGGTCAACGCCGTGGGGATGGGGATGTTGGGAGCCATCAACGTGAAAGCCGCCGGCCTCAAAAAGGTGCGAGGCCTTACGGCCTACCTTTTGGCAGCCGTGCACACGCTTTTCCGTTACCGACCGCCCACCGTGGAGCTGGAAAGTGAGGGCTTCCGCTACCGCGGAGCCATGACGATCCTGGCCATTCACAACGGACCCACCACCGGTGGCGGCTTCCGGCTCGCCCCCGGAGCGGTGCCCGACGACGGCCAGCTGGAGGCTTGTCTGGTGGAAGGTGTGGGGATCGCGGGGCGCTTTCCCCGTTTGCTCGCAGCTCTCCGGGGCAGCCTGCACCGCTGGCCCAAATCCCACTTTTTGCGCTTCCAGCGCTTGCGCCTTTCCTGCCAACAACCCCTCGATGTGCACCTGGATGGCAACCCATTCCGCTGCGACCCACCCGGGATCGAGGTGTCGGTGCTGCCCCGGGCCCTCAGCGTTTTGGCGCCGCGTTAGCCAGTCCGCGAAAAGCCTCACCGGCTCGGAGCCTTCATCCAGATTCCTTCGAGTTTCCAGCTATTGCTGGGTGGCAGCGCCTGCGGTTGCCGGGTTTAAAAGGCTTTCCCAATCCTCCGGATACGGGGCCTCCACCTCCACAAAGTGCCCATGCCAGGGGTGGGGAAAAACCAAAAGGCGGGCATGCAGCAGGGGGCGGGGGGCAGCGGGGTTTCCGCCGTAAAGCGTGTCGCCTAAAAGAGGCAAACCCAAAGCCGCCAAATGGGCCCGTATCTGGTGGCGGCGGCCGGTCACCGGACAGGCCTCCACCAGGGCTTTTTCCGGCGAAAAAACCCGGAGAAGCCGCAACTCGGTGCGGGCTGGCTTTCCCCGCTCCCAATCCACCACCGTGCGGTGGAGGCGGTCACCGTTTTCCCGTAGAGGGTGCTCCACGGTCATATGCTCCCAGGACGGAACCCCGCTCACCACAGCGTGGTAAACCTTGCGCACCCGATGCTTTGAAAACGCCTGCGACAGGACTTTTTGCGTTTCGGAGGTACGGGCAAAGAGCAACGTCCCGGTGGTGTCACGGTCCAAGCGGTGCACCACAAAAACCGGACCCAATTGCTCCCAAACCTCCTGCCAGAAGCTGGCCTCTTGCCGACGGTGGCGATCGAACACCACCGAAACCCCCGGTGGTTTGTTCACCACCACCACCTGTTCATCTGCGAACAGCACGCTTACCACCACTGCGCTTTCCGCCTTTCCCGCCGACTCATTCTACAGGCGAGAGGAAGGCTGGGGTTTTCTCGAAAGAACGAGCGGGAAAAAGCGCGAAGAGCTTAAAAGAGAACCTGCAGCAGGGCGAAGATAACCAGCCAGACCACGGTCAAAAAGTGCCAGTAGGTGGCGGCGTAGGAAAGCCCCTGGAGGGTCAGACGGGCGCGGCGGGCCTTGACGGTCACCACGGCCAAGCTCACAACCCCGCCAAGCACGTGCAGAGCGTGAAGGACCGTCAAAAGGAAAAAGCTAAAAGCGTAAAGGGCGGTAGCGCGGGCGGCAAACGCCGGCCACAGCGCTTGCCAGTTGAGCACCTGGTTGGCCAGAAACACCAGCGCCAAAACGTTGGTCACCAGCAGGTAGTTGGCCGCAACCTTACCCGCCCCCTGGGAAAAACGCCTGGAACCGGCGCTCAACGTCCAGGAGCTCAAAAGGATGAGCCCCGTGGACAACCACAAACCCGCGGGCAGCGGCGGCGCTCCCTCCGGTGGCCAGGTGGCAGCTTTAGCGCGTACCACCAAGATCCCCACCATGCTGGCGGTAAAAAGCACGCTCAACGAAAGCAAAAAAAGCCGCATGCCCAACCGGCCAGCCGCTGAGCTTTTCTCTTCGTTCAAGGCTTAACCCCCATCCCCGGAGCATAGCCCGGAATGAGCTCCGGCTGGTAGGCCCTGGTGTCCATCAGCGCCAGCACCACAAAGAGCATCACGAACAAAAGCGCACCGATAAACACGATGGCGTTAAAGGGATGGTCATAGCGCATGTGCATGAAGTAAAGCAACACCAAGCTTGCCTTAAGCGTGGCAATGGCCAGAGCCAGCCACAGGTTCAAAGAACCCAAATCCACCCAGGTGGCGGCCACGGTAATCACGGTTAAAACCATCAGCGAAAGCCACACGGCCACCAATACCTTCATGGGTACCACATGGACTGCGCTTGCGTTGCCGTGTTCTTCCATGCTCGCTCCCCTCAGTGAATCAAATACAAAAGCGGGAAAAGGTAAATCCAAATCAAGTCCACCAAGTGCCAGTAAAGACCCGCCAAATCCACCGGCGTAAAGTACGCGGAGGAAAACTCGCCGCGACGGGCCCGAAGCAAAATCCAAAACAGCACCACCATCCCCGCCACCACGTGGAGGCCGTGCAAGCCGGTCATCACGAAGTAAACGCTGAAGAACAGCTGCACGTTTTGGGGAACCACCGTTTCCTGCGAAGCTGCCCGAACCTCCCAGCTTAAGCCCTGGGGAGGCACCGCCGGTGGTGGCAGGGTGCTCCGCTCCTCGGGGTTCACCGAAATCAAAGGCTTGGGGGGAGGCACGTCCTTGGGCTTGCTCACTTCGGCATGGGCGGGCTTGTAGCGCTTGCCCCACAGCAAGCCCTCCTTCCACTTGTGCTCGTACTCCACGTACTTGATGCCCAGGAAAACGAAGCCGCAGAAAATGGTCGCCGCCAGCAAACGCACGAGCTTTTTCTGCTGGGAAAGCTGGGCCGCCCTTACCGCCCAGGCCATGGTAAAGCTGGAAAAGATCAGCACCACGGTGTTGATACCGCCCAGGATCTTGTTCAAAAAGTGATGGGCATACACGAAAATCTCCGGGTGGTTGGCCCGGTACACCGCGTACGCGCAAAAGAGGCCGCCAAAAAGCAGGATTTCCGTGGCCAGGAAAATCCACATCCCCAGCTTACCGGCCTCCACCTGGGCTTTGGCATCGGGGAAGTGATGAGCAACGTGGGATTCAGCGCCGTGCACCTTGACCTCCTCAAACTCTGCCACCGGCTGCACCGCTGGGGGCTAACACATACCCGCCTGCTTCGCGGTCAAACACCCACCGGTCCACATCGTAGGGATCGCCGGGGATCGGCTGGGTCTCGAAGTTGTCGTGGGGAGGCGGTGAGGTGGTTTGCCATTCCAGCGTCGCCGCGCCCCAGGGGTTCGCCGGGGCCGGTTCACCGGCAAAGAGAGAATGCAGGAGAACACCCGCTGCAATCACAAAGCCAATGGCCAGGATAAAAGCCCCAATGGTGGAAACCTTGTGATAGGGCGCAAACTCCGGCAGGTAGTTGTAATAACGACGCGGCATGCCTTGAGCACCCATGATGAACTGCGCCAAAAACGTGGTGTTAAAGCCAATGAAGATGAGAAAAGCCCCTAATTTGGCCCACGCTTCCCGGTACATCCGGCCAGTGATCTTGGGCCACCAGTAAAACAGGCCACCAAAAAAGGCGATGGCTGTGCCACCAAACATCGTGTAATGGAAGTGCGCCACCACAAAGTACGTGTCGGTCAAATGCACGTCGGTGGCCAGAGCCCCCAGGAACAGCCCGGTCAGCCCACCAATGCCAAAAAGGAAGAGAAACGATAACGCGTAAAGCATGGGGGTGGCCAGCTCCACCTCACCTTTGTACATGGTGGCCACCCAGTTAAACACCTTCACCGCCGAAGGAATGGCCACCAAAAAGGTCAAAATGGAAAAAATGAGGCTGGCCAGGTTCGACTGACCTGACACGAACATATGGTGGCCCCATACCAAAAAGGAAATCACCGCAATGGCAATGGAGCTCATGGCAATAAAGCGGTAGCCGAAGATGTGGCGATGAGAAAAAGTAGAAACCAGCTCCGAAATGACCCCCATGGCCGGCAGGATCATGATGTACACCGCAGGGTGCGAGTAAAACCAGAAGAAATGCTGGAAGAGCACGGGATCACCACCCAACGCGGGGTCAAAAATCCCCACGCCCAGAGCCCTTTCGGCAATGAGCAGCAAAAGCGTGATGCCGAGCACGGGAGTGGCGAGGATTTGAATGATGGCGGTGCCGTAAAGCCCCCAGAGGAAAAGCGGCATCTTGAACCAGGTCATGGTGGGCGGCCGCAGTTTGTGAATGCTGACGATGAAGTTAAGCCCGGTGAAAATCGAGGAAAAACCCAGGATAAAAGCACCCAGGGTCATGGAAATGACCGAGGTGTTGGTGGTGGTGGAGTACGGGGTGTAAAACGTCCAACCGGTGTCCACCGCCCCGGTGACGATGGAAACCAGAGCCAGCACCGCTCCCGCCACCCAGAGGTAGTACGAAAGCAGGTTCAAGCGCGGAAACGCCACGTCTTTGGCGCCAAGCATCAACGGCAGCACGAAGTTTCCTAACGCCGCGGGAATACCGGGAATAATGAAGAGGAAAATCATGGCGGCCCCGTGCAGCGTGAACATCTGGTTGTAGGTGTTGGCGTCCATGATGGTGCGCTGGGGCGTCCACAGCTCCATTCGGATCAAAAGCGCAAAAACCCCGCCCAGAAGAAAAGAGGCCAGGATAGAAACCAGATACATCACCCCAATGCGCTTGTGATCCAGCGTAAAAAGCCACGACTTCCATCCCTTGGCGTGGGATAAGTAGTTATCGCCGAAAAGCGCGTTACCGACCGGTACTGCCATGGTTTCCTCCCTGCTGCCCACCTTCAGGCTGCGCCTCACCGCTCAAGGACTTAATGTAGGCCACCAGCGCGGTGATTTCCTGGTCCTTCAGCCTGCCTTTGTAGGTGGGCATGACTGGTTCGAAGCCGGCCACGATCTTGGCCATGGGCTCCAAAATTGATTCGCGGATGTAGTTCTCATCCGCCGTGGTGCGCGCGCCGCCCTTAAGCACTACCTCGTGCCCAAAGAGCTTTTGGAACGTGGGCCCAATGCCCCCGCTGCCATCCACCGAGTGGCACTGGGAGCAGCCTCTGGATTGATAGAGCCGCCGCCCCGCCTCCGCCGGCGGCAAGGTGTTGAGCAGGTTGGAAGCCGCCTCCAACCAGCGCTCAAAGCCTCCCGGCTCATGGACCTCCACAAAGGTCAGCATGTCGGAATGGCTGGTGCCGCAGTACTCCGCGCAAAAAACCTGGAATTTGCCGGTCTTGGTGGCGCGAAACCAAAGTTTGGTGTAGCGACCGGGAACCACGTCCCTTTTGATGCGAAAGGCCGGCACAAAAAAGCTATGAATCACGTCTTCGGAGGTCATGACCAGGCGCACCGGCTGATCCACAGGCACGTGCAAGACCTCATCCACGTAGCCGTTGGGATAGGTAAAAAGCCACTTCCACTTTTGTCCGGTGACCTGCACCTCGTAGGCGTTGGCCGGGGGCGTATTGATGTCCAAAAAGACCTTAAAGCCCCACACCCCCATAATCATCACCAAAATCAGGGGGATACCGCTCCAGGTGAGCTCTAAAAGCGTGTTGTGGGTAGGGGGATGCGCCGCCTTTTGATGACCTGGGCGTTTGCGAAAGCGGATGACAAAGGCCAGCATCAGCCCCACAATTAGCAGGAAGAAAAAGGCGGAAATCCAGAAGATGAACTTAAAGAGAGAGTCCACCGCCGGCGCCACTGAGGACGCCTGGGGCGGCAGCATGACCCCGTTTTCCGTAAGCAAAAGCCCCACCATCACGATGCCTCCCGCCGCGACCGCCGCCAGGAAACCAAAAGCCACCCTCCCAGGGTCAATGCCGTAAGCGCCCCGCCCGCCCTCATGATGCGGGAGGCGGCCATCACGTAACGCCCCTCGTTAGCGTCGTAATGGAAGCAGTAAAGGATGATCTTTTCGCCCAGGGAGCTTTTCCCCTCCCTGGCCTCGGAAAGCGCCAGCTTCAAGGTTCTCGGCTCGTAAAGGACCCCGTAAAGCGTGCGCGCGACCTTGCCTTGGGGGGTGAGGACGAAAATGCCGGCGCCGTGAGCGTATTCCTGCCGCTCCTCGTTCCACTTATAAAAGAAGCCCACGCTGTTGGTCACCCGCTGAATTTGCTCCTGCTTTCCGGTGAGAAAATGCCAGCCAGCGGCTGCCCCGGAACGCCCGTATTCCGCGAGATACGTTTGCTTTTTCAGCTTGGCCAAAGTTGGGGTTTCCAGGGGGTCTATGGAAATGGTCACCACGTTGAACTCATCCCCCACCGTGGCCGGAAGCCCCTTCAGCCCCTCCAGAACCCCCTGCAGCACCAAACCGCAGAGCATGGGGCAACGGTAGTAAACCAAGGTCAGAATCGTCGGTTTTCCGTTCAAGAGCTCGCCCAGCCTGACTTCCCTGCCGTCCTCGTCCAGGAAAACCGCATCAAGAGGCACCTGCGCCCCCGGCCGTTCCTCAATGCCCACGCCTTCTAACTCCTTGGGCAGAGGTTCGGCCCGCTGGGCCCCCGCCGGGACCGCCAGCGCCAACGTCAAAACCGCCAAAACCGAAACCCTCATGGCCGCCCTCCCTGCTCCGCCACCACCAGCTCCATGGCGCGGCTAATGGGGATGGTGACGACGCCCTTTTGGGGATCCACGACGCGGTAGCCTTCCAGCTGCCCCATCTGCTCCGCAAACACCGCTTTGGCTTCCGGGCGAACCATCACCGCCTTGGTCAGGTCTTCCTTGGCCGCTGCGCGGTAGTAAAGGGCCTGGAGGAGGATGATGACGGCTACCAAGAATACCGCGCTCACCACCCCCACCATTGCTACTAAACCGCTTTTCGGCTCGTAGGATTCCATGGACACCTCACGCGTTTTCAAAGGTTAAGGACTCCACCAGACGTGGATCCTTTTGCGGGGCCAGGGCGTGGCGACTGCTCAAGCGAGCCGCCCCGGAAAGCCACAGCCCGCCCAAACCTAGGGCCAGCAGCACATCCACCAGGTGCGGGGTGGCGCTGCCAAACTCCGGCATCACCAGCCAGTAAAGATCGAGGTAATGAACCACCAGGAGCCAGAGCGCCGGGTAAAACAACGTTCCGGGAGCTCGCTTGACCGACCTGGGAAGAAGCACCGCAAACGGCACAATGAAATGGCCGAACAGCAAGATCAAGCCAATGATCCCATAGCCCCCAGCGGTGCGCTTGAGGATCCAGGTGGTTTCCTCGGGGATGTTGCCGTACCAGATGAGCATGAACTGGGAAAAGGCAATGTAGGCCCAGAACACCACAAAAGCGAAGAGCAGTTTACCCAGGTCGTGGTAGTGCTCGCGGGTAACGGTGCGCCGCAAATACCCCGCCCGTTGCAACAAAACCCCAGCGGAAATCAGCAGCGCAAAAGCACCCACCACTGCCCCGGAAAAGTAGTAAACGCCAAAAATCGTGCTGTACCAGTGGGGGTTCAGGCTCATGAGCAAATCAAAAGCAGCAAAAGTGACGGTCAAGGCGTACAGCAACATCACCGGAGCGGCGCGCCTCTGCATGGTTTCGGTGAGCGCCACATCGCCGGTTTCATCCTGCTGCACCGAAGTCCGATAGTAATAGCGGCCAGCCCAGCTCCAAAAGGCAAAGTAAAAAACCAGACGCAGCAGGAAAAACGGAAGGTTCAAGTAGGGCTTTTTGCCCAAAAGCACGGGGTCCGCCGCTACGACTTCGGGGTGAGTCCAGTGGTAAAGCTCGTGCAAGCCCAGAAGCAAAGGCAGCGCCAAAACCACCAGCAGCGGCCCCTGGGCCGCAAAAAACTCGGCCAAACGCCGAACCACCACGCTCCACCCCGCCCGCACCAGGTGCTGAAGGATCACAAAGAAAAGCGCACCTAAGGTCAGCGACAAAACCCAGGAAAAAGCCGTAAGGTAGGCGGGGAAAAAGCGCTCCCGCCAGGGCTCCCAGAGCCAAGCCCCAATTGCTGCCAGGGCCACACAGACCCCGCCAAACCCCAGGGAAGCCCGCGCCAGCTTGGCTCCCACCTCGCCCAGACTGCGGCGGTCCAACATCAGCTCAACGATTGCCGTCATGACCCGTAATCCTCGCTTCCAGCTGTGGCCTTACCTCCGGTGGGACGTCCGCCAGCGTGGCAAACTGCGATCGCTGGAGGGCCTTCACGTAGGCCACGATGGCCCACCGGTCTTCCACGGGAATTTGCGCACCGTAAGGCGGCATCGTTCGCACGCCGTTGGTAATGGCGTTGAAGATGTAGCCCACCGGCCGGGACCTGGCGGTTTCGGTATGGAAGGAAGCCACCGGTGTCCAGGTCCCCTCTTCCAGCCGCTCCGCCCGGCGGTTCACCACGCCATCCCCGTAGCCGGAATACCCATGGCACGGTGAGCAGAAGATGTTGTAGCGCTCCTGCCCCCGCAGCAAAAGCGAGCGGGTCACCGGCACCGGGATGACCTCCAGCCACTGGTTGCCCTTACGGCCGGTGGCCACTTCCGGAGGCAGAAGGCTTCCCCGGGGAACCGTTCCAGGGACCGGCAGCCGCATGGCCCGCCCGTCGGCAAAGATGGGGTTTGCCGCCTGGGCTTTGAACTTGGGCTGGTTGTCCATGTCGAAGATCAAGTGCACACGGGGAGAGGTGGAGGTGGTGACCCGGGCCCGCACCACCAGGGCCAGCGGCACCAGCGCAAGGGTTGCCAGGATGATCAACGCGTACTTGAGGGCGCGGGGCATCAGCTCACCTCCACCGGGTGTACCGCCTCCGCCCCCAGCCCCTGGAGGAACTCCCTCGTACCCCGGGGGTCAAAGCGGGGATCGCGGGCTTCCACCACCACGAAAAAGCGGTCGTCGCTGCCCTTGGCAAAGGCGGGAAGCTCAAAGAGCGGGTGGTAAAACTCCGGTTGCCGGTTGGCCACCAAAAGCCCGATCACGGCGGTGACAGCAGAAAGCAGCACGGTAAGCTCAAAGACCACCGGAATGGCCGGGGGCAAAGCAAAGAGCGGCTTTCCGGAAATGCGAAACGGGTAGTCCACGGCGTTGGTCCACCACTGCAAAGCCAGGCCCAGGGCGCAACCGGAAAGCCCACCGAGAAACACCAGCTTGGGCAGCCGACTGGGCTTAATTTCCATGGCCTCGTCCAACCCATGGACGGGGATGGGGGCGTGGGCATCGAAGTGGGTGTAGCCGGCCTTACGGCACGCCTCCACCGCCGACAGAAAGGCCTCCACGGTGGAAAACTCCGCCGCCAGGCCCCACAGCTTGGGCTCGGAAACCACCCGCAACTCACCGCCGGTCATGGTTTTCCCCTCCCAAGATTTCCTCGTGCTGGTGCGGGATTTCGCCCCAGTACTGCCCGTGCCCGCGGTGCGGTCCCCGCTCCAGCCCCGCCCGCGGCACCACGCTTTTCACCTCGGCCATGGCCACCATGGGCAAGAACCGCAGGAACAGCAGGAACAACGTGAGGAAAAGCCCGAAGCTACCGGCAAGCGTCAACAGCTCCACCCAGGTGGGCTTGTAAATCCCCCAGTTCCCCGGCAGGAAGTCCCGGGATAGCGTGGTCACCACGATCACAAAGCGCTCAAACCACATGCCCACGTTCACCAGAAGCGAGCCCACCAGCAAAATCCACGGCGTGGTCCGCGCCTTCTTAAACCAAAAGATCTGCGGAACCACCACGTTGCAGAACACCATGATCCAGTAAGCCCAGGCGTAAGGTCCCAGGGCGCGGTTGTAAAAGGTAAAGGCCTCAAAGTGGTTTCCCGAATACCAGGCGGTGAAAAACTCAATGCCGTACGCGTAGCCCACCATAAGGCTGGTGGCCAGCAGGATCTTGGCCATGTTGTCCAGATGACGGGTGGTCACCAGCTCTTCCAAATGGAAGGCCTTGCGGATGGGGATGAGCAGCGTAAGCACCATGGCAAAGCCCGAAAAGATGGCGCCGGCCACGAAGTAAGGTGGGAAAATCGTGGCGTGCCAGCCGGGCAGCTGCGAAACGGCAAAGTCAAAGCTCACCACCGAGTGCACGGAGAGCACCAGCGGCGTAGCCAGGGCTGCCAAAAGCAGGTAAACCCTCTCGTAGCGATGCCAGTGCCGCGCTGAACCCCGCCAGCCCAGCGCTAGGACCCCGTAAACAATTTGCCGCAGCTTGGTCTTGGCGCGATCCCGCAAGGTGGCCAGGTCGGGAATCATGCCCACGTACCAAAACATCAGCGAAACCGTGAAGTAGGTGCTCACCGCAAAAACGTCCCACATCAACGGCGAGCGGAAGTTCGGCCACATTTGCATCTGGTTGGGGTACGGGAAAAGCCAGTAATCAAACCAGGGACGACCGGTGTGAATGGCTGGAAAAATCCCAGCGCAAATCACCGCAAAAATCGTCATGCCTTCGGCAAAGCGGTTAATGGATGTCCGCCACTTTTGCCGGAAAAGAAAGAGAATCGCCGAAATGAGCGTCCCGGCGTGGCCAATACCCACCCAAAACACAAAGTTGGTGATGTCAAAGCCCCAGGCCACCGGGACGTTCAAGCCCCAAACCCCCACGCCCACCGTGAAGAGGTAGGCAAGCATGGCCAAAAGCACCACGGTGAGGGCTAGCGAAATGGAAAAGGTGACGGTCCACCACCGCGGCGGTTTAGGCCGTTCGGCAATGCTTGCCACCCGTTCGGTGATGGCCGCGAAGCTATCGTCCCCCAGCACCAAAGGGGCCCGCTGGCCCGGTTGGTCGTGGGAGTTGTCCCAAATGGCCGGCTGCGACATCAGCTCGCCTCCTCGGAGTTAGTAACCTTGGCCAGGTAAAGCACCCGGGGCCGGGTATTCAGCTCGGTCAGAACACCGTAGGCCCGGGGGTCCTGGAAGAGCTTGGCCACGCGGCTTGAGCTGTCGTTCAAGTTGCCGAAAACGATGGCCTGCGTGGGGCAAACCTGCGCGCACGCGGGCACCACATCGCCGTCCTTGAGGGGCCGGTGCTCGTTGTGCGCGGCAATCTTGGCTTTTTCAATGCGCTGAATGCAAAAGGTGCACTTTTCCATGACCCCTCGCCCGCGCACAGTTACCTCGGGGTTGAACTGCATCTTGCGGGTGGGGGTCACGTCCTTGAAGTAGTTGAAGAAGTTAAAGCGGCGCACCTTGTAGGGGCAGTTATTGGAGCAGTAACGGGTGCCCACACAGCGGTTGTAAACCATTTCGTTGAGCCCTTCCTCGCTGTGCACGGTGGCCGCCACCGGGCACACCTGCTCGCAGGGGGCGTTTTCACAGTGCTGGCAAAGCATGGGCTGAAAGGCAAACTTGGGGTTTTCGGGTTTGCCGGCAAAGTAGCGGTCCACCCGGATCCAGTGCATTTGCCGACCCTTTTGCACCTGCTTTTTGCCCACCACCGGGATGTTGTTTTCCGCCTGGCACGCCACCACGCAGGCGCCGCAGCCAATGCAGGAGGCCAAATCCACCACCATCCCCCACTGGTACTCGCCGGTAAACCCTCGCTCCTTCCAGGGCATGGGCGGACGAAGCTCCTCCCCCTTGGCCACCGGTTCCAAGCCTGCAGCCAGTGACGAAGCCGACACCTCCCGGACGAGCTCTCCCACCCGATGGCCCAGCGCTTCCAGGCCAATACGGTCAATGGCCTGCTGGTCCTGGGTGGAGGCCAGGTCCCCGCGCTTGCCGGTGGGTTCCAGGCGCACCGAGGTGGTCCAGCTTCCAGCAAAGAGCGGGAGCACATCCACCCCCACGTTGTCCGCCACCCGCCCGGCGGCCTTCCGGCCGTACCCGGCCACCAGACCCACGGTGTTTTCCGCGGTCCCCGGCAGCACAAAGCAGGGCAGCAGCACCTCCTTGCCGGAAGCCGTGACCCGCACCAGCTCGCCGTGTCGCACCCCCAGCTGGGACGCCGTTTTTGGAGCCAGAAGCGCAGCGTTCCCCCAGGTGAGCTTGGTCAAGGGCTCGGGAAGCTCCTGCAGCCAGGGGTTGTTGGCAAACCGCCCGTCCAGCACCTTGGTGTCGCAGGTGAGGCAGGCGGTAAGACCATCGCCGGCAGGAGCGTGCCCGAGCTCGTTGACCCAGCGGGCGTCTTTGGCCGGCAAGGTTAAAGGCGAAGCCCCCTCGCCCTTCCAGAGCCCATCGTGGAGGGTCTGACGCCAGAGCTCCTCCTGGAAAACCCCGCCGGTAAGCTTTGCAAAGGTTTCCCGCACCAGGTGATAGCCTGCGCTGTCGTAGCCCAGGACCAGGGCCAGCACCTCCTCGGCGGTTTTCCCCTCGTACAGAGGGGCAATGAGCGGCTGCACCACCGAGTACTCGCCGGTGAGGGCTTGCAAGTCCCCCCAGGCTTCCAAAAAGTGAGCCTGAGGCAGGTGCCAGCGAGAGAGGCGCGAGGTTTCGTCCTCAAAAAGCCCCAGCCGCACCACTTCGGCCCTGGAAAAAAGCGAAGACCAGGGCACGTGGGGTGCGGTAACTACGGGATTGCCGCCGAGGATGAGCAAAAGCTCCACCTCCCCGGCTTCCAGAGCCTGTTGCAACTGGGCAAGACTCCCCTGCACCGGCGGGGCTGAAAAGTAAAGCACCGTGTGCCCTTCGGCCCCCAGGGCACGGTTCAAGGCAAACACCATAGCGTGGGCCGCCGCAGGAAGGCTTTCCCCAGCTAACACCAGAGCTTCCCTGCCGGCCTGCCGCAAGTCTCGGGCCAGCCGGCTTACAAACTCCCTCTCTTCAGGAGCAAGCTCGCCCGCGGCCGGCAAGGGCAAGGAAAGGGCAAGCCCGGAGCTCGCCAGCTCGCGGGCCAAAGCCAGAAGCAAAGGCAAAAGCCGCTCGGGCCGGGCCGCCAAACGATAATCCGCCGCCGCTCCGGTGACCGTGGGCAGCGGTTCGGCCACGTAAAGGCGGTTTTTCCCCTCCCGCCGCCTCTGGGCAAACCCCCGGGCGTTGGCCACCGCCGAGGGATGGCGGAGGAGAATGTCAGCGCCGAAGCTGGCAATAACGCCGGCGTTTTCCAGCCTGGGCTTGCCGGCCGCCCGCACCCCCGTGGCCAGCGCCAAACCTTCGGCTTCCCGCACGTTAAGCAAGGGGTCCCAGTCCACCCAGGAGGCCTGAGGGAAACGCTGGGAAAGCGCCTGGCGCAAACGCTCCCGGGTGGGCGAGGGCGTGCCATCGGCCAGCACCCACAACCCGCGACCTCCTCGCGCCTGTGGCCGGGCCAACGAGGAAGCCAAAGCTTGCCGGAAGTTCTCCCAGCTGGAAACCACCCGCTGCCCCGCCTGCCTTTCCACCACCACCCGGGAGCGGTCGGGATCGTACAGCTCCAGCACCGCAGCCTGCGCCCACAGATGCGTCGCTCCCAGGCTTTCCGGGTGCAGGGGGTTGCCTTCCACCTTGATGGGGCGCCCGTCGTAGCTGGTCACCAGCAACCCCAGGGCGTTGCCAAACAGCGACATGGCGGTGGCAAAGTACTGCGGCACTCCGGGGATTCGCCCCTCAGGCTGCCCGGCAAAGGGGAGGATGGTTTCCTTAGGCCAGCGGCAGGAAGCCAGGCCCAAAAGGCCCAGAGAAGCCCCCGCCAGCTTCAGGAAATCCCGGCGGGTGCGGGGATCGGTCAACGCTTCGGCCAGGAGCGGGAACTCTTGCGCTACCTTTTCCCGAAACTCCGGGCTATCTTCCAGTTCGCTTAAGCTGCGCCAGTACGCCTTGCTCACGCCGTTTCCTCCTAGCGGTGACAGGTCCAGCAGTCGGTGGAGGGGCGAACGCCCAGCTGCTCCCGTAAGCGCCGTCCGTAAACCTCCGGCTTTTCAGGGGGAACCCAATCCATGCTGGTGACCAGCTCCGGTGGCCGCAGGTGGGGTTCAGGGTTGCGGTGGCAATCCAAACACCAGCCCATGGAGAGCGGCTCCACCTGCCGCACCACCTCCATGGTGTCCACCCGCCCGTGGCAGGACACACACCCCACACCCCGTCGCACGTGGGCCGAATGGTCAAAGTACACGTAGTCCGGCAAGTCGTGGACCCGCACCCAGGGGATGGGCATACCGGTGGCGTAGCTCTCCCGCACCGAAATCAGCTTGGGGCTGGTGGCCCGCACCCGCGCATGGCAGTTCATGCAGGTTTGGGTGGGAGGGATGGCGGCTTTGGCCGCCACCTCCACGGTGTTGTGGCAGTACCTGCAATCCAAACCCAGCTGACCCACGTGCAAGGCGTGGCTGTAGGGAACCGGTTGCTCCGGGGCATAGCCCACATCGGTGGTACGCGGGGAAGCCCCGTAGCCCACCAGCACCACCAGGTACACCGGGACCACCACCAGAGCCACGCCCACCACCACCCGCAGCTGGTTTGTCCAAGAGGGGAAAACCCACCGAGACCGCCCGTGTTCGCTCACGATCGCGCATGCTAGCGAGACGGAAAATTGTTGTCAATGGTTTCGAGTCGCAAAATCACATTTAGGGAAAAATCGAAATGAGACACCAATGGTCGTAACGATCCTGTTTTCGATATTTCTGCAACACCATCGACCGCTCGCCTTCTTTCTCCCGCCAGCCGGCCTCGGGGGTCGCCAGGGTCGCCATACTGCCCCGTTGGGGCTGGACAACCGAGGGCAGGTGTTAAACTTGAGATCGTGATGCAGGTCGCGTTGCGCCGCTTCCGGCTCGGTTTGGCCGCGCTTTTCCTGCTGTACGGGAGCGTGCAGGCGCTGCCCCATATTCACGCCCAAGCCAGTAGCTGCTCTTTCAAGGCCACGCCCTCTTCCTCCTCGCCGGTGCATCGCTGTTTTCACTGCTCCATACCCCACGGCCAGGCTCTGGCGCCCGAAAGCACCTTCTCCCTCGGGCTTCCACCGCTGGTTTCGCCCTTCCATGGGGAAAGCTTCACGCCAGCTCCGGCGGCCTTCCGCTTTCCCGGCCAACCCCGTGCTCCTCCTGCTTAGCCTCTAGCTTTTTTCACTCCTAACGCACGAAAAAGCCGCTTTTGCTAAGCAGATAAGGAGCAAGCCATGAAACGAAAGCCTTTGATTTCATGCCTCTTGGCATGTTTGTTGATGTTCGTTGTCAGCGAGAGCCACGCGGTGGCGAACCCTACCGCCAGAGAAACCGCCACGCTGGTGGTCACGGTGGTCACCGCTCAAAAGCAAGCGGTGGCCGACGCGGAAGTCACCATCGTGGGAATGCCTTTCCGCGCCCGTACCAACTCCCAGGGCCAAGCGCGGCTTGAGGGTCTCAAGCCCGGGCGCTACCTGGTGCAGGCAACCACACCCACCGGGGAAACCGCCTCCCAAGAGCAAGCAGTCACGCCGGGTGGCGAGCTTTTCTTGGTCCTGCAGGTACAGCCGGCCACCTTCCACGAGGAGGTTTTGGTTTCCGCCGCCCATCCCGAAAAGATGACGGAAACCGCAAGGCCGGTTTCGGTCTTGACCGGCGATACGCTGCTTTTGGCAGCCCAGCCCAGCCTGGGCGAGACGTTACGGGAGCAGCCAGGGGTGACCGCAAGCTTCTACGCCCCCGGGGCCAGCCGCCCGCTTTTGCGCGGGCAAGGGGGTGACCGGGTGCGCATCCTGCAGTCGGGGCTGGACGTGGGCGATGCTTCCGACACCAGCCCGGATCACGGCGTGGCACTCACCCCCTTCGGTCTCGACCGGGTGGAGGTGCTGCGGGGTCCCGCCGCCCTGCTTTACGGCACCGAAACCCTGGGTGGCGTGGTGAACACCGTGGGTGGCCCGGTACCGCAATCCCCCGCCGATGCCCCGCTTTTGGGGCAAACCTGGTGGTCGGTGGGCTCCAACGGCTGGCAAAGGGCGCTCGCGGCCAACCTCCAGGGCCAGCGAGGAGCATGGAGCTGGCAAGCCACCGGCAGCAGCCAACGTCAAAACGATTACCGCAGCGCCTGGGGAAAGGTCAAAAACAGCTTTGCCGACAGCGACGATGCCAGCATCGGCCTTGCCCGCTTCACGGACGGCGGGTTTTTAGGCGTAGGCTTCGATCGCCACCAGAGCACCTACGGCAGCCCCGTGGAAGAAAACGTCCACGTGGCGCTTTTCCGGCAAAGGTGGGAAGCGCGGGGGGAGCTGCCGTTATCCTGGGGAGCGCTAACCCGCGTGCGCTTCGGTGTGGCACAGGTGGACTACCACCACCAGGAGTACGAAGGGGACGAGGTGGGAACCCGCGTGCAAAACCAGCAAACCTCCGCTCGTCTGGAGCTGCACCATGACGCTATTTTCGGCTTTTCCGGCATCCTCGGGTGGGAAGGGCAAAGCCGGGATTTACAGGTTAAAGGCGAGGAGAGCTATCTGCCTCACACCCAATCCCAGAAAGCCGCGGTTTTCCTCTGGGAACACGGCGATGCGGGGCGGGTTCACTGGGAGCTGGGAGCCCGGTGGGATCACGTGCGCCACGACCCCCGGGGAGAAAACCCCCGTCGCGGTTTTGATTTTGCCAGCCTCACCACCTCGGCCACTTTCAAGCTTTCGGACAACCTCAAGCTTTACGCCTCGCTAGGTTACACCGGCAAGGCCCCCAATCCGGAAGAGCTTTACTCCCACGGCCCCCATGCCGCTACCGGCCTTTTTGAGGTGGGCGATGACCGCTTGCAGTTGGAACGAAACCGGCACGGGGAAGTGGGGGTGCGCTGGTCCATCGCCCGCCATTCCCTGCAGCTCAACCTGTTCCGCGCTGAGGTGGCCAACTTCACGTTCCAGAACCTCACCGGTGAAGTTGTAGAGGACCTTCCGGTAGCTGTCTTCCGCCAGGCCGATGCCCGTTTCTGGGGTGCGGAGCTTTCCGGCCATTGGGACCTCCTCACCGACCCCGCATCCCACCTGGAGCTCACCTACGGTGGCGATATGGTCCGCGGCGAGCTGCAAGGAAGGGGTGGAAACCTGCCGAGGATACCTCCGGCGCGCCTGTTTGCCCGCCTGGAGTGGCACGTCGATCCCTGGAACCTGCGGTTGGGCCTGCAAAGGGTGCTGGCGGCCACGCGCATTTCCCAGTGGGAAACACTAACGCCCGGCTACACCCTTGTGGATGCCGCCGTGGGCTTTCGCCTGGCCGGCCAACGCACCGCCCACATCCTCTGGCTGCAGGGGGCTAACCTCACCGACGCCAAGGCCCTCAACCACACCTCGTTTTTCAAAGAAAAAAGCCCGCTACCCGGGCGCAACGTGTCGGTGCGGTACCAGCTGGTTTTTTGATGGGAGAAAGGGGCGACCCGCCAGTCGCCCCCAC
Organism: Thermoanaerobaculum aquaticum; assembly: GCF_000687145.1. Lineage (NCBI taxonomy): Bacteria > Pseudomonadati > Acidobacteriota > Thermoanaerobaculia > Thermoanaerobaculales > Thermoanaerobaculaceae > Thermoanaerobaculum > Thermoanaerobaculum aquaticum. The sequence continues at coordinate 36,969 of NZ_JMFG01000016.1, read as the reverse complement.
GCTGTACCCCTTATCGTTGTGGGCGACCTGCCGGTCGCCCCTACTCGAGGTTGGCGCACTGCTCCCGCAGGCGCTCCACCGCCGCCTTGGCCTCCACCAGCCTTTCGCCCACTCCCACTTCCCGCAGCTTGGAGCCGGCGGTGTTCAGCTCCCGCAGCATTTCCTGCACCAAAAAATCCAGCTTGCGGCCCACCGCGCCTCCTTCCGCCAGAAGCCCGCGAAAGTGCGCCACATGGGCCAGAAGCCTGCTCTGCTCCTCGGCCACATCGCTGCGCTCCGCCAACAGCGCCGCTTCCTGCGCCAGCCGCAGCTCGTCCACCCCTTCCGAACGCAAACCTGAAACCCGCTCCAAAAGCCGCCGGTACAGGGCCTGGCGCAGACCCTCCCCTTCCCTGGCCAGAAACTCCGCAAACCCCTCCACCACCGCCAGCTCCCTTTGCAAGGAGGGAAGCAAAAGCTCCGCTTCCCGGGCGCGGGCGGCGGCAAGCGCCTCAAGCGCTTCGCCCAACAGGCCCAGCACCCCCTCCTGCTCTTCGGGGGTCAGTGCCTCCTCGCTCGCCTCCACAAAACCGGGAACCGCCAAAAGCTCCCCAAAGTGCAGGGGCGCCAGCTCCAGCTCGGCAGGCTTAGCCTGCAGCTGCTGGGCCAAGGCCTTCGCCACCTCCCAGTTCAACCGCAGAGCCTGCTGCCAGTCGGTGCGCTTAAGCTCCAAGACCAGGCTCACCCGGCCGCGGCTGATCCGGGTGCCGACCTCCCGCCGGCAGGCCAGCTCCAGCTCGGGGTAATCGCCCCGGGGCAGAAAGCGCAGGTTGATCTCCAAGCCCCTGGAGTTCACCGACCACACCCGCACCCGCGCGGAAAGCCGCGGGGAAACGGCACCTGCCGCTTCCCCCAGGCCGGTCATGGAGTAAAGCCGCCCGCTCATTCGGAAAGCCCCTGCAGCTCCGCCAAGCGGGCGTAAAGCCCGCCCCGGGCCATAAGCTCCCCGTGTGTGCCTTCCTCCACCACCTTGCCTTGATCCATCACCGCAATCCAATCGGCGTTGCGGACGGTGGCCAAGCGGTGGGCGATGACCAGCGTGGTGCGGCCGCGCATGAGGTTCTCCAACGCCTTTTGCACCACCGCCTCGGCTTCCGCATCCAAAGCCGAGGTGGCCTCGTCGAGGATGAGGATCGGTGGGTCCTTGTAGAGCGCCCGGGCCACGGCAATGCGCTGCCGCTGGCCGCCGGAGAGCTTGACCCCCGCTTCCCCCACCACCGTGTCGTAGCCCTCGGGGAACTCCAGGATGAACTCCTCGGCAAAAGCCGCGCGAGCGCAGGCCCGAAGCCTTTCTTCGTCAACGCGCTCCTGACCGTAGGCGATGTTGGCGCGAATGGTGGTGTTGAAGAGCACCGTCTCTTGCGTAACCAAGCCGATAGCCGCCCGCCAGGAGGCCAGCGTAAACTCGCGGATGTCCACACCATCGGCGGTGATCACGCCTGAATCCACATCCCAAAACCGCGGCAAAAGCTGGGCCACGGTGGACTTTCCCGCCCCCGAAGGGCCCACCAGGGCCACCACCTTGCCGGCGGGAATCACCAGGTTGAAGTCCCGCAGCACCGGTTTTTCCGGCTCGTAGGCAAAGGAAACGCCCTCGAAGCGGATAGCCTCTCGCAAACCCGTAAACGGCCTGGCGCCGGGTTTGTCAGCAATGAGCACCGGCGCGTCCACCACCGCAAAGACCCGCTCGCCGGCGGCAATGGCCATTTGCATCGCCAGGTTGAGCTTGTTCAGCCGCTTGATGGGGTTGTACATCCCGTAGAGGGCAAACAAAAACGAGGTGAAGAGCCCTACGGTCATCTCCCCGCGGGAAATCAGGTGCGAAGCGTATCCAATGAGGGCCATGGCGCCGGCCACCCCCAGCACCTCCATCACCGGCGCGTTAAGCGCTTGCACCTTGCGGGCTTTGAGGTTGGCCTTGAAGTGGCGGCGGGTGGCCTCGCGGAAACGGGCCGATTCGAAGCGCTCCATGCCAAAGGCTTGCACCACCCGATGGCCCTTGAACACCTCGTCCAAAACGGTGTTCATCTCCCCCAAGCGCTGCTGGCTTTGGTGGGAGCGCTTGCGGAGCTTGCGGGAAAAGTGCCAAATGGGGGCAATGAGCAGCGGGGCCACCACCAGCGCCGCCAGGGCAAAGCGGAAGTTCAACGAAAAGGCGTACACCAAAAGCCCCACCACCGTGAAGGAATCCTGGAAGAGATCCCCGAAGCGATCAGAAATCGCCGCGGTGATTTGCTCCACGTCGTTGGTGACGCGGGACATGAGCACCGCTGTGGGTTGCTTTTGAAAGTACGCCGGGGATTGCCGCAACAGGGCATCCACCAGCTGGTCCCGCAAGTCCTTGACGGTGGCCAGACCCGTTCGGTAAAAGGCGTAATGCCCAAAGTAGGTGAGGGCGTTCTTTACAAAAACCGTGAGCAACACCAGCACCGCCAGCGACCAGCGGTCGGAGGGCAAATGGGCGGAAAGCAGGTCCCTCGCTCGCTCAAACTGGTGCTGGAGCGCGCGCACGACGGGGTTAGGCGCCTTCTTGGGCGCTGCCGAAGCTTGTCCGGCCACGGTCTTGCCCAGGATCTGCTGGGCTGCCCCTGCCCCCAGCATGTTGTCAAAAAGCGGCACCACCAGGTACATGAGGAAAACCGTGGCCAGCGCCACCCCAGCCATGCCCACCACCGCCACTGCCGCCCACCCCATATGCGGCCGCGTGTAGCGCAAAAGACGCAAAAGGACCTTCACCGGCCAGCCACCTCGAGGACTTCTTCGGCAGCCCGGCGAGAGGCACCAGGACCACCCAGCTTTTCCCTCACCAGCGACAGTTTACGCCGCTGGATTTCCCCTTCCTCGCCAAGCAGGGCCCGCCCCGCGGCCGCCAGCGAGGTGGCATCCAGCGCATCCTGCACCAGCTCCGGAGCCACCCGCTCCCCGGCTACCAGGTTCACCAAACCCACGTGGGGAACCTTCACCAGCAAGGAGGCCAGGGCAAAGGACAACGGGTGAAGACGGTAGGTCACCACCATGGGGACCCCCAAGAGCGCGCACACCAGGGTGGCCGTTCCGGAAGCCACGAAGGCTGCCTCACATTGGGCCAGCTCCTGGTAGCGGTGGTTTTCCACGAACTCCAGGCCGGAGCCGTCAGGGCCGGCCAGGGCCTGCAAATCTCCAGTAGAAAGACCGGGGGCCACGATGACCTTGCCCGCAAGCTGCGGATCTTCATCACGCAGGCGGTGAAAAGCTTCCAGCATCACCGGCAAAAGCGCTTCCACCTCGTGCCGCCGGGAGCCAGGCAAAAGCGCCAGGGCGTGCTTGCGCTCCTGGCCCACCACAGGGGGGATAGACGCCAACTCGTCCACCAGAGGGTGGCCCACGAAGCTGGCGTTCACCCCGTGCTGGCGGTAAAAGTCAACCTCAAAGGGCAGAATGCAGAGGACCTTGCGCACCACCCGGCGGATGAGCTTCACCCGCCCGGAACGCCAAGCCCAAAGCTGCGGGGAAACGTAAAGCACCACCGGGATGCCGGCCCGGGACAAATGGCGGGCCAGGGGCAAGTGGAAGTCCGGGGAGTCAATGAGCACCGCCACATCCGGGCGAAACCTCAGAGCCTCCCGCCGCACGTAGCGGGCCAGCCGCCATAAGCGCGGGAGGTGCTGCAGCACCTCGAAAAGCCCCATCACCGAGAGCTCCTCAGCGGTGGCCAGGGGCTTTAAGCCTTGCTCCCGGAGGCGCTGGCCGCCCACCCCACAGGCCTCCACGGTCGTCAACGCTTGCAGCTCCCGGAGGAGATGGGCGCCGTGCTGATCGGCGGAAGCCTCAGCAGCGGAAAGGAAAACCCTCACCATGGGCGACGTACAAGCCATGCGCCCAGGATGGCGCCCAAAGCATCAGCCAGCACGTCCGTAACTTCCGCCGAGCGGCCGGGGACGCTCCTCTGAAGCCATTCGAGGAGCATCCCGTGGCCCGTGGCACCAATAGCCGCCGGAACAAAAGCGTCCATGCCCCGCCGCAGCACCCACGCCAGCACCCCGTAAGCCAACCCGTGGCCCAGCCAATCGGGGAAAACTCCCAGGGCATGGGGAAGCCGCGGGCGCGTGCCGACCCACAGGTAAACGGCCGCTAAAACCAGCGAAAGCACCAGGTATTGGCGTTTTGTGACCACCTTGAGGCCCACGCTAGGAAGGGCGGGGAAACGGGTACATGAGCCAACCCACCCCCACCGCACCCAAGAGCAAAATCAAAAAGACCTTCAGGAAGTAGCGGCGTCGCTCGGCGGCATCCCGCTTCCAGAGGAAGGAAAAAAACGCCGCCAACAGCAAAGCGTGCAGGGTCATGAGCGTGAAGTGGTCAGCCATCACCACTCCTTTTTGCCCACCGCAATATCGTAAGCGTCCAGCATCAAAAGCAGGTTCATCACCCCAGCGGTGAGCAGGAACGCGTTGCCGTACTCGTAGGTCACCGCCGTGGGCACTCCATCCCCCAGGCCCAAAAACTTGGCAACAAAAAACAAAACGCCGTTGCCCAGGGTGGCTAGCGTGGCAAAGTAGGAAAGGGGATCACCGGGCTTGGGCAGGATCAGCTCCCCCTGGCAGAGGATCCCCACCACGAAGCTCACCACCACCACCAGAGCAAAAACCGCGGCGCGCTGCTTGCGACCCAGAAGCAGATGGGCCAGCCCCGGCACCAGCCAGGCCGCCACCACGGCCAAAGTGGGAGACACAGGCGTTGGGCGTTCGCTAGCGGCCGGCATCGTTACCCTCCAAAGCGCGGGTGAGTTTTTCCCAGGTGACCTCCAGATCTTCGGGAACCACCCTCACGGCAGCGTTGGTGGTCATGAAGTTGGTGTCCCCCCGAAAGCGGGGAACGATGTGCAGGTGCAGGTGGTCGGCAATGCCGGCTCCCGCTGCCTCACCAAGATTGAAGCCCAGGTTGTAGCCGTGGGGGTGGTACACGCGGTCTAAGGCCCGCACCAGCTTTTGCCCTAGCTCCATGAGCTCCGCCAGGGTTTCGCGATCCAGCGCGGTGAGGTCGCCGGTGTGCGCCTTGGGGGCCACCATCACGTGGCCGGCGGTGTAGGGGTAGCGGTTGAGGAGGGCAAAGACCCTTTCCCCCACCGCCACCGTGAGGGTTTCGCGCCCGCCGGAGATGGCAGCGCAAAAGATGCAGGTACCGGGTACTTCACTGGCCTTGGACACGTACGCGAAACGCCAAGGAGCAAAGAGGTGAGCGAGCCGCCCCGAACTCAACCCAGTTGCTCCTTCAGCTCCTTTCCGGGCTTGAAGTAAACGACCTTTTTTGCCGCCACGGCCACCTTTTCTCCGGTGCGGGGGTTACGCCCGGTGCGGGGTTTCCGCTGCCGGAAACGGAAGCACCCAAACCCCCGCAGCTCGATTTCCTCCCCCCGTCGCAACGCTTGCACCATGGCTTCCAGCACCACGTTCACCGCTTCGTTGGCGCTTTTGAGCGGCAAACCCAAATGGTTGGTGAGGGCCTCCACGATTTCCGCGCGGGTCATGCCTCCTCCTTACCTTCGGCCTCAGGGACAACCGATTCCTCCCCTGGTGCCACCAGGTCTTCAGGCTCCTCGCCCAGCTCTGGGGTTGCCGCTTCCTGCACCTCTTCCGCTTGCGCCTCCGGCGCGGCAGCTGACTCCTCGCTTCCGTCCGGCTGAGTGATACCGCGCAGCGAAAGCCCGATGCGCCGCTCAGCGAAATCCAGCCGGATCAACCGGCAGCGCACCTTGCGCCCCTTGGGAAACTCCTCCGCCAGCGGTCCCGAAGACAGCCTCTCCACCTCCGAGACGTGGCACAAACCCTCCACGCCCGGCGCCAGCTCCACAAACAAACCAAAATCCGTGACGTTAGTGATGTACCCGTCCACCTCGTCGCCCACTTGGTGCGCGGACGCAAAGGAATCCCACTCGTTGGGCAGCAGCTCCTTCATGGACAGGGAAATCCGCTGGTTCACCACGTCCAGCGCGGTGATGATGGCTTCCACCTCCTGGCCTTTTTGCAGGATCTCGGAAGGATGGGAAATGCGGCGGCTCCAACTCATATCGGAAATGTGCACCAGACCATCCACCCCCGGGGCCAGCTCCACAAACGCTCCAAACTCCGTGAGGTTGCGCACCTTGCCGGTGACCTTTTGCCCCACCCGGTGGGTGGCGGCGAAGTCCTCCCACGGGTTGGGCTCAGCTTGGCGCAGCGAAAGCGACAAGCGTCTTCTCTCCACGTCCACTTCCGTTACCACCACTTCCACCTCTTGACCAACGTGCAAAAAGCCCTTGGGGCTCTTCACCTTCTTGGTCCAAGAAAGCTCGGAAACGTGCACCAAGCCCTCGACCCCTTCTTCCAGCTCCACGAAAGCACCGTAATCAGCAAGGGAAGTGACCTTCCCCCGCACCTTTTTCCCCACGGGGTACTTGGCTTCCACATGGGTCCAGGGGTCTTCGAAGCGCTGGCGGTAGCCCAAAGAAACCCGGCCCTTTTCGCGGTCCACCTTGAGCACCACCACCTTGGCCTCGTCGCCCACCTTGAAGTACTCGCTGGGGTGCCCCACCCGGCCCCAGGAGATGTCGGTGACGTGCAAAAGCCCGTCAATACCGCCCACGTCAATGAACACGCCGTAATCGGTCACGTTCTTGACGGTGCCGGTGACGATCATCCCCTCTTCCAGCTTGGCCAGGGTCTCTTCCCGCTGGGCGGCCAACTGCTCTTCCAAAATGGCCTTACGGGAAATCACCACGTTGTTGCGCCGACGGTCAAAGTTGATGATGCGGGCCTCCACATCCTGGCCGATGTAATCCTCCAGCCGCCGGATGGGGCGCACGTCCACCAGAGAGCCGGGCAAAAACGCCCGCACCCCAATGTCCACGGACAGGCCGCCCTTCACCCGCTCCACCACCCGCCCGCGCACCGGGGTCTTTTCCCGATAGGCGGTTTCCAAGACCTCCCAAATGCGGATGCGCGCCGCCCGCTCCCGGGAAAGCTTGATCTCACCGGTGGTAGGGTCGAACTTCTCCACGAGCACATCCACCTCGTCGCCCACCTTTACCGTGAGGTTGCCGTCCCGATCCAAAAACTCCGAGCGTGGGATTACGCCTTCGGTTTTAAAGGAAACGTCCACCACCACGTCGTCGTCCGTGATGGCCACCACCACGCCGGTAACCACGTCACCGGCTTGCAGGTGACCAAAGGACTCCGCCATGAGCTCTTGCAGGGTTTCCCGGTTCAGCTTGCTCGCTTCCTCCTTGACAGGCCCTCGCCCCGTCTTGGCTTCGTCGTTGCTGATGGTGCCCACTCATGCCTCCTTCGAGCGATGCCGGCCGGCACCGCGATGCTTGCTCCACAAGCGCGTAAGGTTAGCGGTTTCTGGCTTTTGCTGTCAAGTTTTGTTTGCTGGTAAGTCAGGGCGCGCGGAGCCGCGCAGCCGCTGGTGGGTGAGCTTCAAAAGCTCTTCCACCACCTGCTCCAGGTTCAGGTCGGAAGTATCCACCACCATGGCATCATCGGCCGGCCGCAAGGGCGAAACCTTCCGGGTGGAATCACGCAAGTCTCGCTCGCGGATTTCGCTGACAATAGCTTCCAAATCAGCCTTCACCCCTTGTTTTGCCAGCTCGTCGTAGCGCCGCTTTCCTCGCACTTCCGGGCGAGCGGTGAGGAAAAACTTCACCCTGGCCTGGGGAAAAACCACGGTGCCAATGTCCCGTCCCTCCATCACCGCACCCGCCTGACCCAGGGCCCGCTGACGCCTCACCAGCTCTTCCCGCACCTCAGGCACAGCCGAAACCAGCGATGCGGCCCGGGAAACCTCCTCCCGCCGCAGGGCGGAGGTCACCTCTCTGGCGCCCAGGAAGACCCTAGGCGACGCTGGCGTTCCGCCAAACCGCACGTCCAAATGCCGGGCGAGCAAAACCAAACGGGCCTTGCCCTGCTCATCGGGAGGCAGGGCAATCCCTTGCTCCAGGGCCAAAAGCGCTACGGCCCGGTACATGGCACCGGTATCCACGTAGGGAAGACCCAAGCGCGCGGCCAAAAGCCTTGCCGCTGCTGACTTTCCGGCCCCTGCCGGGCCATCAATGGCAATCACCAAAGGTTCTTCCGCCACGGGCTTGGAGTTTACCAGCAGCCGGCTAGACTTACCGCATGCGCGTGTACCTGGCCTGCGCCATGACCAACCCCCACAGGGACACCACGGCCGTGGAAGAGGTGTTGCGGGCCTTGACCGCCTCGGGCCATGAGGTGCTCACACCCCACGTGGTTGGCGAGGTGGAACAAGCATCGGACCACCTGCTGTCCGACCGGGAGCTGGCCCAGCGGGACCTGGCGTGGCTTTCCCAAGCGGACTGCCTGGTGGCGGAGGTCTCCACCCCTTCCCACGGCGTGGGAATCGAGGTCATGGCAGCCGTAAGCGTGGGCAAGCCGGTTTTGGCCATGGCCCGGGAAGAGGTGCGGGTTTCGCGGTTACTGGCGGGGCTTCCGGGCCTGACCTTGGCCCGCTACTCCAGCCCTACCCAGGCGGTGGCGTTGGTGCGGGCTTTTTTGGAAAGCATTGGCGGGAAAGCATGACCATGCCGCCCCGCCCGCGTTCCCCCTTTGGCGTGGCCGATCTGGTGCTGGCCACGCTTATCGTCATCTGGGGTGCCAACTACTCGGTCATCAAAGCCTCTTTTCGCTTCTTCTCCCCTCTGGCCTTTAACGCAGCCCGTTTCACCTTGGCTACCCTCACGGTGTTGGTGCTGGTCAAGCTTTCCGGGCAAAGCCTGCGGCTACCACCGCAAGAGCGCAAACAGGCCGTCATTGCCGGCCTTTTGGCCAATACCGTGTATCAGCTCTTCTTCATCCTGGGTTTGGCTCGCACCACCGCCGGCAACGCCGCCCTGATCCAGGCCACCATGCCCATGCAGGTAGCGGTCTTAAGCCACCTTTTGGGGCGGGAACGGCTTTCGCTGCGAGCCTGGTTCGGGGTGGCTCTAGCCACCGGCGGGCTCGCCATGCTCATCGTCCTCCGCCAGGGGGTGAGCCTGGACCTTCGCCACCTGGGAGGGGACGGGCTGATGTTGGCGGGGGCCTTTACCTGGGCGTGCTACACGCTTTACGCCGATCCCCTGCTGGCCCGCGTCCCCGCCATGAAAGCCACTGCCGTTGGGTTTCTCGCGGGGGCTCCACCGCTGGTGCTGGTGGCTCTCCCCGAGCTCACCTCCCAGCCGTGGCAGGAGCTCCCGCTTCCGGCCTGGGGAGCCCTGGCCTTTTCCGGAGTGCTTGCCATTGGGCTGGGCTACTTGGGATGGAACTTCGCCCTTCGCCAGCTGGGATCCACGCGCACCGCCGTGTACTCCAACGCCACCCCGGTGGTGGCCGCGGTTACTGCCTGGCTTACCCTGGGTGAGCGGTGGAGCCCGGGGCAGCTGGTGGGTGCGGTCCTGGTGCTCACCGGCGTCATCATCACCCGAACCGCGCGACGGTAGCGTTACTGCGTCGCGATGTAGCGGGAGCGCCCAGGAGGGAACAAATCCGGCCGCTGGGATGGTTTTGAGGAAGCGGAGGCTTTGCCTCCCCCGAGCTTCCGCTCGGGCGGGCCGCTTTTCGGGGGGGAAGCGGCCCGGTTTTTTTTGGCTACCATGGCAGTGGAGGGACCATGCGCAAAGAAGGTTTGCTCCTGGCCGGCACAGTGACGAAGGGCAAAACCGCAAGGAAAATCCTCTCCCCTTTCGATGGGGCCGTGGTGGCGGAGGTGGCGCAGGCCGAAGGCGAGCAGTTGCGCCTGGCGCTGGAGGCGGCCAAAGACGCCCGCACCTCCATCGCCAGCCTCCCCCCCCACCGGCGGGCGGCGATTCTGGAAAACGCCGCAGCGCGGGTGCAGCAAGAGCGGGAGTTTTTGGCCCAGCTTCTGGTGGAGGAAGCGGGAAAGCCGCTGGCGCTGGCCCGCATTGAAGCTGACCGCTGCGTGGAAACCCTGCTGGAGTCGGCGCGGGTGGCCCGCAGTGCGCAAGCCAGGCTCTTGGACCTTTCCGGGTTCCCCTCCGGGGAGGGCCGCTGGGGCTTGCTTCGCCGGGTGCCCGTTGGGGTGGTGGTGGGCATTACCCCGTTCAACTTTCCCCTGAACCTGGTGGCCCACAAGATGGCGCCGGCGGTGGCGGCGGGCTGCCCCATCATCCTCAAGCCAGCTTCGCAAACGCCCTCGCCGGCTTTGCACCTGGGCCGCATCTTGGTGGAGGCGGGGCTTCCGCCGGAGGCGATTTCCGTGCTTCCTTGTGCCGGGGACGCGGTTCAGCAGCTGCTGGAAGCGCCCGAGGTGCGACTTTTAACCTTCACCGGCTCGGCAGCGGTGGGATGGAACCTCAAGAAGCAGTGCTGGGACAAGCGGGTCACTCTGGAGCTGGGGGGCAATGCGGCGGTGATCGTGGAAAAGGACGCCGGTGATCCCGAGGTCATCGCCCACCGCATTGCCCTGGGGGCCTTTGCCTACGCCGGGCAGTCCTGCATTTCCGTGCAGCGGGTGCTGGTGGCCAAAGAGCTTTACCAAACCATGCGAGAGGCCCTGGTGGCCGCCGCCGAACGCTTTCCCACCGGCAACCCCACCGACAGCCAGGTCCTCTGCGGACCCATGATTTCCGCTTACGATGCCCAACGCATCGTGGACTGGATTGAAAGCGCCCGCACCCGTGGCGCCACGCTTTTAACCCGCTTTCGACGGGAAGGCTCGGTGGTTTGGCCCGCGCTTCTGGAAAACGTGCCCCACGACCACCCCCTTTGGTGCGAGGAAGCGTTCGCGCCGGTGGCGGTCCTGGAGCCTTTTGAGGACTTTGCGGAAGCCATTGCCAAGGTAAACGACTCGCGCTTTGGCTTACAGTGCGGGGTGTTCACCCGCGATTGGGGCAAGATCCAGCAAGCTTGGGAGGGCATCGAGGTGGGGGCGGTCATTGCCAACGACATCCCCTCCTGGCGTACCGACCCCATGCCCTACGGCGGCGTGAAGCAATCGGGGTTTGGGCGGGAGGGCCCGGCTTGGGCCTTTGAAGAAATGACTGAGCTTCGGCTTCTGGTGCTTACCAAGCCCCCGGGTGCGTAGGAGCCGGGAAGCAAGCCGGCGCTTACGCTTGCTCGACACTCTGTTGACACAGAGCGTTTTCAGTCACATATTTTTCTTAGAGCGCACCTGGCGCTCGTTTGCGCTTGCTCCCCCCAGCGCGGTGAGGAGACCCGGTGCACCACTCCGGGGAACCCACCGCAATGCGGGACTTCGGTCCCGCATCTTTTTTGCTCCTTTGGGCCCCTTGGAGCTTACGCCAGCGGCTTGCTGTAAAGCCGGTACACCTTGGTGAGCTTGGCATCCATGAGCCGCACCGTGCGCTTGGCCAGCTCGTTGTCCTCCAGAATCCAGGAGTACTCGCACCAGCGGTAGCCGCGATCCAAAGCGGCTTGCAGCCCGTGGTAGAACATCACGCCCTCAATGCCCCGCAAGCGGTACTGCTGCTTGACCCCCATGGTGATGAGGCGCAAGCCCACTGGTTTGCGCCCCACCCAGTAGGCCCGCAAGAGCCGGAAGGGGTTAGCCATGCTGCCGTTGAGCTCGGCCAGGGCGGGGTTGACATCGGGGAGGGCAAGCAAAAAGCCCGCAGGGTCCCCGTCGTAAAAGGCAATGTAGAGCAGCTTGGGGTCCACTAAAGGCTTCAGCTCCCGGGCCAGCCAGGCGAACTCCTCGTCGGAGGTAGGCACAAACCCCCAGTTCTTTTCCCAGGCCTTGTTGTAAATGTCCTGGATGATCCGCACCTCGTTGGCAAAGTCCTTGAGGTTGACGGCACGAACGGTGAGGCTGGGCTCCCGCTCCTGGGTGCGCTCCGAAAAGCGGCGGAGCCGATCCAACGAGCCGGGATGCACCGGGGACCAGTAGGCGTAAAGGTCTTTGGCTTTGACGAGCCCCCAGCTTTCCAAAAGCGAAGCGTAGTACGGCGGGTTGTAGGTCATCATCACCGTGGGCGGGGTGTCAAAGCCCTCCACCAGCAAACCACACTCGTAGTTGGTGGAGGGGTTGACCGGCCCCACCATGGCCTCGCAACCCTTTTCCTTAAGCCAGCGGGCCGCTGCCGCCAGCAACTCACCGGCGGCTTCGGGGTCGTCCTCGCACTCAAAAAAGCCAAAAAAGCCCCAGCGATCCCCGTGGAACTGGTTGTGGGCGCGGTTGAGGATGGCGGCAATGCGCCCCACCGGCCGGCTCCCGCGGTAGGCCAGGAAGACCTCGCGTTCCGCCCGTCCGTAAGCGTAAAACGGGTGGCTGAGGTCCAGGTAACCCCTGACTTGCTTTTTGAGCGGTGGCACCCAGCAAGGGTCGCCACGATAAATCCGCCAGGGCAGGTCCAGGAAGTGCCGCCACTGCTCGCGGCTTTGGACCGGCTCCAGGCGGAGGGGCAGTACGCTCATGGGATCAAGCCCACCTCGCGGCCCACTTTGGCAAACGCCGCCAACGCTCTTTCCAAATGCTCCCGGGTGTGGGTGGCCATGTAGGAGGTGCGGAGCAACGCGCGGCCGGGAGGCACCGCCGGGGAAATCACGGGGTTCACAAACACCCCTTCCTCCTCCAGGCGTTTGGCCATGAAGAACGCCAGGCGGTCTTCACCCACCACCACCGGAATCACCGGGGTTTGGGAGTCGCCGGTGTCAAAACCCAAGTTGGCCAGCTCACGCTTCATGAAGGCGGTGTTTTCCCACAGCTTGGCCCGGCGTTCCGGCTCGCGCTCGATGATCTCCACGGCTTTGAGCACCGCCGCCACCGAGGCCGGTGGGGGAGCCGCCGAAAAGATCAACGAGCGGGCGCGGTGCTTGATCCAGTTGATGACCCTCTCCTCGCCGGCAATGAACCCTCCCACCGAAGCCAGCGACTTGGAGAAGGTGCCCATGATGAGGTCCACCTTGTCCTCAAGGCCAAAGTGCTCGGCGGTGCCGCGCCCGTGCTCCCCCAAAACGCCAATGCCGTGGGCGTTGTCCACCATGAGGCGGGCGCCGTGCTTTTGGCAAACCTCTACCAGGCCCGGGAGGTTGACGATGTCGCCCTCCATGGAGAAAACACCATCCACCACCACCAGAGCGCCGCGGGAAGGGTCCTTGAGGGACAAGCGGCGGTCCAAATCGGCCACGTCGTTGTGCTCGTACTTCACCACGGTGCCAAAACCCAGCCGCGCCCCGTCAATGATGCAGGCGTGGTCCAGCTTGTCGAGGTAAACGATGTCCCCCCGCTCCACCAGGCAGGAAACCGTGCCGAGATTCACCTGAAAGCCGGTGGAAAAGGTCAAAGCTGCTTCCTTGCGCATGAACTGCGCCAGCTTTTCCTCCAGCTGCACGTGAATATCCAGGGTGCCGTTCAAAAACCGTGACCCGGCACAACCCGTGCCGTACTTGGCCACGGCTTCCTGAGCCGCCTTTTTCACCTCCGGGTGGTTGGTGAGCCCCAGGTAGTTGTTGGAGCCCAGCATTACCACCTCCCGGCCGTTCATCATCACCACCGGTTCCTGGGCCGAGGAGATCATGCGAAAGTAGCTGTAAAGCCCGGCCTGTTTTACCTCATCGGCATCGCGGAAGTCGTAGCACTTTTGAAAAATGTCCACGCTTTTACCCCTTTCGCGCGCTCCGTCCGTCATCGTGTCAAATCTTACCATGCGGTAACCATCCTTCCCTCCGGTACCAGGCCCAGGTCAGCACGGCACCTTGACGGAAGGGTACCGGCTCCGGGAGCTCAAGGGCCGAAAGGGAAGAACGGGTCTGCGCCGTCCAGTGGCGGGCCAGCAGCTCGCTGGCTTTATCCGACGTCATGGGTACATCGCGAAAGCCTAATAGGTGAAGCCCGTCGCCCACCAGACCCGCCACGCGGAAAATGAGGCCCGGAAGAGGCACCACCCTGGCCCGCACCTTGCCCGCTTCCACCAAGGTTTGCAGCAAAACCCCCATGGGGTACGGTGTGGGCTCACCCAGGTGGAAGATGCTGCCGGAACGTGAGCTTGCCGCCGCCCGCAGCACCGCCAGGACCACGTCCCCCACAAAGGCCACCGTAATGTAGCGTTCCCCCCGCGGGTAAAAGAGCCAACCCTGGCTGGCCATCTTGAAAAACTGCAAAACATCGCGGTCGCGGGGCCCGTAAATGGCCGGAGGGCGCAGGATGACCCAGCTCCCCCCATACCCGGCCACCGCCCTTTCCCCCGCAAGCTTGGAGCGCCCGTAAGCGGAAATGGGGGCCGGCGGGTCTTCCGGGGCGCGACCCTCAGGATTTGGCGAAGGACCGGCAGCGGCCAGCGAGGAAACGTAAACAAAGCGGGGTTTTGCTGCGGTTTTTTCGAGAGCAGCCACTAACTTGGCTGTCCCCACCGCGTTGGCCGCAACGAACTGCTCCTCCCGCCGGGCACGCACCAGCCCGGCCAGGTGCAGCACCGTCCCCAAACCCGCCGCAAACTGCTGCAAAGCAGCGTCATCGCCCAAATCGCCCACCACCACTTCCACCTGGGAAGCCAAAGCCGTGGGCAGCTTCTTGGGGTCCCGCACCAAAAGCCGTACCGCTGCACCGCCGGCCACCAGCGCTTCAAGAAGGTGGCTACCCACGAACCCTGTAGCACCCGTGACGCCAATGGGCTGAGGGATGGCCGCGCAAAGGGCCGTCAGGTCCTGCACGTCCAGCGGAGGGGGAAGGCTTTTTTCCAGGCTTGCGCTCATGCTTCGCTGTACTCCGCCCAGGTGGTGGGGGTTTCCCAAAGGCGAACCGAAACCAGTCGGATTTCCGGGCGCCAGCGGTAGGGGGCCACCCGCTGCGGCTCGGCGGCAGCCTGGGCCAGCACCTTTTTGATCTCGGAAAAGAGGTGCTGAGCTAAAACCTCGGCGCTGGGCTCCGCATCCAGGACAACCACCCTTTCCCCGGCTTGCTCCAGAACCCCGCGAAGGGGGTCCTCCCGCCAAAGGATCATGGCGTGATCCAGGGGGGCCAGGACCGAACGCACCAATAGCGAAAGGGCCTTGTAGTCGCAAACCATGGCGTTGGGGTCCAAAGAGGGCGCCTCCAGCACCACCTCCACCCGATAGGTGTGGCCGTGCAGGTGGCGGCAAAGCTCGGGGTGGGAAACGAGCCGATGCCCGGCGTCAAAGGTGAACTGCTTGGCAACCCGAAAGCTTCCCATAGCCTCTCCGTTCCTCAGTGTAGCGAACCGCTTCAGCGCACACGATCACCGCGCCGTTTTTTTGCCGGCCCCGCCGAAACCCCTTTTAAGAAAACAACCCCTTGGCACCCCGGCGCGAAACCAGCCCGTTAGGGGCTTTCCGCGCCCTGGGGGTACCAGCGCAGGATCGGTTGCCGGGCGGCCCGGACCTCGTCCAAGCGGCGCACCGGCGTGGTGTGGGGCGCGGTTTTCAAAAGCTCGGGGTTTTCCCTGGCTTCCTGGGCAATGGCCTTCATGGCTTCCACAAAAGCCTCCAGCTCGGCCAAGCTTTCGCTGTCGGTGGGTTCGATCATCAGCGCCCCGTGCACGATGAGCGGGAAGGACACGGTGGGTGCGTGGAAACCGTAGTCCAGAAGCCTTTTAGCAATGTCAATGTTGGAAACACCGAAGGGCTTTTGCCGGGAGTCGTCAAACACCACTTCGTGCAAGGTGGGGCTTTGGTAGGGCAGGTGGTAGTGCTCCGCAAGGGCCCGCCGCAGGTAGTTGGCGTTCAGGACCGCCGCTTCGGTCATGGCCTTAAGCCCGTTCCGCCCCAGGGAGAGGATATAGGCCAGGGCCCGCACCATGATGCCGAAGTTGCCGTAAAAGGAGCGAACCTTGCCAATGCTCTTGGGGCGGTCGTAGTCCAGGGTGAACACGCCCTGGCGCTTTTCCACCACCGGTACCGGCAGGTACGGCTCCAAAAGGCGGGAAACCGCCACCGGTCCCGCTCCCGGCCCCCCTCCACCGTGAGGGGTGGAAAAGGTCTTGTGCAGATTAATGTGCAGGGCGTCAGCGCCCATTTTCCCTGGGGAAGCAACCCCCACGAAGGCGTTGAGGTTGGCACCATCCATGTAAAGAAAGGCGCCCTTTTCGTGCAGCATGGCGGCAGCTTTGGCAATTTCCGGCTCAAAAACCCCCAACGTGTTGGGCACCGTAATCATGAGCGCCGCTACGTCCCCGCTTTCCAGCTCCCGCCTCAGGGCGTCCACATCCAGAGTTCCCGCTGAAGTGGAGGCAATTTCTTTGACCTTGAACCCGGCAAAAACCGCCGAAGCGGGGTTGGTGCCGTGGGCGGAGTCGGGGATCAGCACCGTGCGCCGGCCCTCACCCCGGTCTTCCAGCGCCTTGCGGATCATGAGCATGCCGGCGAGCTCACCGTGAGCACCGGCTGCTGGCTGCAGGGTGACCCGGGCCATGCCGGTTATGCCAATGAGCGCCTGCTCCAGCTCCCACATGAGCCGCAAGGCACCCTGCACCTCGCTTTCCGGTTGCAGGGGGTGCACCTGGGCAAAGCCGGAAAGCCGGGCCAGCTCCTCGTTGATGCGGGGGTTGTACTTCATGGTGCAGGAGCCCAGGGGGTAAAGTCCCTCATCCACGGCGTAGTTCCACTGGGAGAGGCGGTGGAAGTGACGGACCACCTCCACCTCCGAAACTTCGGGGAGGTCTGCAATTTCCCCGCGCACCAGCTCGGCACCTAGCGTCTTGGCGGGGTCCACCGGCTCCACGTCGAAGGCCGGAAGCTGGTAACCCACGGTTCCCGGCGTGGAACGCTCAAAGATCAGGGCTTCCCGGGCCCGCAAGGATTTCCCCTTCATGCCAGCCTCCCCAATGCGTCCACCAAACGATCGCACTCCTCCCTGGTGTTCTTTTCGGTGACGGCCACCAAGACACCCGGGGGCAGGTAGGAAGCCAGCCGGCTGGTGGCCACGCCCCCCAGGATCCCTTCCTCGGAAAGCCGCGCCAAAAGCTTTTCCGGCTCCCCATGGAGGAGCAAAAACTCGTTGTACGTGGGGCTTTCAGGGAAGGCCAGCTGCACCTTGGGGGCCAGCGAGGCCAGGCGCTTCTTCAGGTACTCGGCCTTGGCGTGGGAGGCCAACGCCAGCTCGCGGACCCCCTTTTTGCCCAGAAGCGAAAGCACCACCGTAACCCCCAGGGCCATGAGGGAATGGTTCGTGCAGATGTTTGAGGTGGCCTTGGCGCGGCGGATGTGTTGCTCGCGGGTGGAAAGCGTGAGCACAAACGCCCTCTGTCCGTCGGCGTCCACGGTCTGCCCTACCAGCCTTCCCGGCATTTGCCGGAGGTACTCTTTACGGGTGGCAAAAAAGCCCACATGGGGGCCACCAAAGGAGGGAGGCAGCCCAAAGGCCTGCATGTCCCCACAAACCACGTCAAAACCAAAGCGGCCGCCGGGGGCCAAAAGCCCCAGGGAGGTGGCTTCCGCCACCACCTGCACCGAAAGCGCCTCACCGGAAGCCTTCTTCACCGCCGCCAGATCCTCAACGACCCCCAAAACGTTGGGGGACTGCACCACCACCGCCACCGCTTCTTCAGGATGAATCTGGCTCAGGTCAGTGCGACCGGCCCCATCCCAGGGAAGCTCTAAAAGCTCCAGCTCCGCCGCTTCCGCGTAGGTGCGCAGGGTGGCCAGGTAATCGGGGTGGATAAGCCGGGAAACAAAAACCTTGCGCTTTTCCGGCCGCAGGCGGGCGGCCATGAGCACGGCTTCCACCACGGCGGTGGCACCGTCGTAAAGGGAAGCGTTGGCCACCGGCATTTCGGTGAGCAAACACACGTAGGTTTGAAACTCGAAAATGGCCTGCAGCGTGCCCTGGCTGACCTCGGGCTGGTAAGGGGTGTACGCCGTGAAGAACTCAGCCCGGGAAAGCACCGCGTCCATCACCGCCGGCACCACGTGCCGGTAAACCCCGGCGCCCAGGAAGCTCACCTTCTCTTCGGCGGTGACGTTGGCTGCCGCCCACTCCCGGAAAACCCTGCGGACTTCCTCCTCCGCCATGCCCAAAGGCAAGGGCAGCTCGCCAACTCTGACCTCCTGGGGAATGGCCGCGAAGAGCTCTTCCGGGGATTTCAAGCCAAGAAACTGAAGGATGCGCTGGCGATCCCCCGCCCCCGGCTGGTACCGGTGCATCAATGACCCCCTTCCTCCTGGACAAACTGCTCGTAGGCTTTGGCATCCATGAGGTCCGAAGGGACCTGGCTCACCTTAATCTTGACCAGCCATCCGGAGCCAAAGGGGTCCTGGTTGACCAGCTCGGGGTGCGCTTCCAGTTCGCCGTTGACCTCCACCACTTCCCCCGAAACCGGCGAAAACACCTCGGAAACCGCCTTTACCGACTCCACCGTGCCCATTTCCTGCCCGGCTTGCACCGCCTTGCCCACGGCGGGGAAATCCACCATCA
Organism: Thermoanaerobaculum aquaticum; assembly: GCF_000687145.1. Classification (NCBI taxonomy): domain Bacteria; kingdom Pseudomonadati; phylum Acidobacteriota; class Thermoanaerobaculia; order Thermoanaerobaculales; family Thermoanaerobaculaceae; genus Thermoanaerobaculum; species Thermoanaerobaculum aquaticum. The sequence continues at coordinate 18,567 of NZ_JMFG01000016.1, read as the reverse complement.
CCACGTCGCCCAGCTGCTCCTGGGCGTAGTCGGTAATCCCCACCGTGGCGATGTCCCCATCTACCCGCACCCATTCGTGGGTCTTGCTGTAGAGAAGGTTTTCCGGTCGTGCCATTCTTACCTCCCTTTTTCTTACTTCGCCCGCCGGTAAAACGGCGTTGGTATCACCCGCGCCGGGACCTTCTGGCCGCGGATGTCCACAAAAATTTCGCTGCCCTCCGCCGAAAGCTCCACCGGGACATACCCCAACCCTAAGGGTTTGCCCAGGGTGGGCGACATGGTCCCCGAGGTCACAAACCCCACCTCCCTGGTGGCGTCAAAGATGGGGTAGCCGTGGCGCGGGATCCCCTTCCCCACCATTTCGAACCCCACCAGCTTGCGCTTGATGCCGGCAGCCCTCTGGTGGAGCAGGGCATCGCGACCCAGGAAGGGTCCCTTTTCGAACTTCACAATCCAATCCAGACCGGCCTCGAAGGGCGTGGTGCTGTCGTCAATGTCGTTGCCGTAAAGCGGCATGCACGCTTCAAACCGCAGGGTGTCCCGGGCTCCCAGACCGCAGGGCTGAATTTCAAACTCGGCGCCTGCCTCCATAATGGACCGCCACAGCTTCCCCGCGGCATCCGGGGCGATGTACACCTCGAAGCCGTCTTCCCCGGTGTAGCCGGTGCGGGCAATAATGGCCGGCACTCCCGCCACCTCTCCTTGCACAAACCGGTAGTACTTGATCTCCGAAAGGTTTTCAGCGGTGAGCTTTTGCAGCACCTTTTCCGCCAGCGGACCCTGGATGGCCAGCTGCGCGTAATGGGCTGAGCGGTCGAAAACGTCCACGTCGTCAAAAGCGGGGGCCTGGGCGCAGAGGTAGGCGTAGTCCTTATCTTTGTTGGCGGCGTTTACCACCAAGAGGAAGCGCTCCGGCGAAAGCATGTGTACCAAAAGATCGTCCACGAAGGTGCCGCGAGGGGTCATGAGCCCCGAGTACTGAGCGCGACCCGGGGTCAGGCGAGACGCATCGTTGCAGGTGACGTACTGCACGAAATCCAGCGCCCTTTTCCCCACGACCTCCAGCTCTCCCATGTGGGAAACGTCAAAAAGGCCCACGCGGGTGCGCACCGCCCGGTGCTCCTCCAAAACCCCCTTGTACTGCACCGGCATTTCCCAACCGGCGAACTCCACCATCTTGGCGCCAGCCTCGAGGTGCACGGGGTAAAGCGGGGTTTTCTTCGCTGGAGTGGGTGTCATACACTCCTCCTGGCGCTCCCGGCGCCGGTTGTGAAGGCTATCACTTTTCCCGGAAAAATGACAATCACGCTAAAAGGCCTCCCGCCCGCCCTTGACACCGGCAAGCGTGGTCAAAGGCACCGCGTGGGCCTCGAGGCTGGCAGAAGGATTCGCCAGGCGCTGGTCAAGCTCGGGCAAAAGCAGCGATAGCTGCACCAAAAGCGGGTCCACCGGCCGACTCACGCCCTGGTAGGGCCAGCGGACCTCAAAGTACAGAGCGGAAACCCGCGTCCAGCCGCTGGTCCCTACGGTACCCAGGGGTTGCGACCGCAGCACCCTCTGCCCGGGGCGCACCTGCACGCTGCCCAAATGCCCGTAAAGGCTCCACACGCCTCCGCCGTGATCCAAGACCACGATGGTTCCCAGGCGGGTCCAGAGGTTGGTTTTGCGTTCCCTGGGGGTGCCGGCAAAGGCCACCAGGCCGCTGCCGGCGGCCAGCACCCGCGTCCCCGCCGGGGCAGCCCAGGTCAAGCCCAGGTGTGGCTCCTCCCTTCCGGTGAACGGCGAAATGCGAATCCCAAAAAGCCCCACCGGGACCGCTTGCCGCAAATCCAACGGCATACCGGTGGGTAAGTTACCCAAAGGACAGGGAGGTTGCGGCGCGTTGGCCAAAGCGCCACCGAGCTCCACGAGCTTCCCGCTTTCCCGCAAGAGCCACTGGAGGGTTTCTTCCGCTCCCGCTTCAGCGGCGGGGGGTGGGTCAAAAGACGCTGCCGGCACGCCCAGCATCCAGGCCAGGCGCGAGCCGCGGTTGGCCCGGGCGGCAAGCTCCAGGGTGAGCTCCCGTGCTTGCTCCCAGAGGCTTTCGCGAGCCTGTTTCAGGCGCTTGTTTTCCTGCTTGGCCGTCTTCACCGTGAACTTTTCCAGGTAGCCCCGCACCCCCACCGGCAACGCGCCCAGCACCGCCAGAACCAGTAGCACAAGCAAAACCGTCACGACCCGGAGCTGCCAGAGGCGCCGGCGGGTGAGGTAAAAGCGGCGCACTTTTCCTCCCCGCCAGCCGTGCCACTGCACCTCCCAGAGCGGCTCGCTCCCTACACCCACCGGAGCACCTCCGCCGGCTGGCGGGAAGCCAGCGGCCGCGCCGCCGCTACGCTCGCCAAAAGGACCTCAAAAGCCCCGGCCGCCACCACCCACAGCACATCCCCCAGCCGCACCTGCCAGGGGATGCGGCTGACCATGTAAATGCTGGCCAGCTCAGAGGAAAAGCGGGGAATCCCCAAGGCAGCCAGCACCCCCACCAGCCCGAGCCCAAACACGGTCCCCACCACCACCCCACCAACCCCCAAAAGCCCCCCGGCCGCGACCACCGTGCGGCGCACCAGGGAGGGAGAAGCGCCCATGGCCAAAAGGATGCCCAACTCACGGCGCTTTTCGGTGATCAGCACCACTAACGCCGAAGCCACCTCAAAGGCGCCCACCCCAACGATGAGCGACAAAACCAGCGCCAGCGTGATCTTTTGCCAGCGCAGCGCGGCAAACAGCTCCCGGTTCATCTCTGACCAGCTGCGCAGCAACGCCCTTGGGCCCAGCTCCTGCCCCCACGCCTCGGCAAAGCGCTCGGCATCATCGGGGTTTTTGAGGTAAACCTCCACCAGGGCGCTCCCCCACCCGCGTCCGTGCTTCGTCATCTCCTGAAAACGGCAGAAAAGCCAACTGTCCCGAAACTCGGAAAACCCCGTGGAAAAAACCGCTGCCACCCGCGCCGGAACGTAAGCAAGCCGCCCCGAGGGCTGCGCCAGCTGCAGAAAAACCACGTCCCCAACCTTTACCTTGAGCCTGGCCGAAAGCCCCTCCCCCACCGCCACCGGCATAGGACCCGCGCCACTCGGCGAAAGCTCGGGTACGAACGGCGGCAGCTGGTCAGCGGCTTTCAGCGTGATCACCTCGCCCTGGGCCTGGGGGGAGGTTGCCGCAAGACCGGGAACGAACAGCGTCCTCCCCACAGCCGCCACCCCCTGGCGCGAAGAAAACAGGCGCGCCAGCTCCTCCTCGGACTCACCGGGAGCGGGAACCACCAGCACATGACCGCTGGCGGCCAAGATGCCCTGGGTTAAGGCCGCCCGGTAGCCGGACATGAGCGCCAGCACCACCACCAGCGCAGCCACGCCCAAAGCCACCGCCACCAACGCTGCCCGGGAAGAGGCCGCAAGAAGCGGGCTTGACCGCCGGCGCAAAAAGCGAAAGGCCAAGAGCCAGGTCACGCGCACCCGGCGATTGTAGCCTTGGCACTGGCTGACCGCCGCTCGGCTAGCGCCCAAACTAACAGCCCAGCCCAAACCAAAAGCGAAAGCAACACGCTGTCCCGCAGCGGGCCCCACCACCCCACGCTGCCCCACCACGCTCCCGGCAAAAAGCCAAAAACCAGCGCCGTGGCAAACCAGAAAGCCTGGGCCGGCGGCCACGCGGTGACCAGCAACAGGGCGGCCAACGCTGCACCCCAGCCGCCCACCGCCAGGCCGGCCCCGGCGGCCACCACCGCCATCCAGGGCGCAAGCCTTCGCAGGGGCGAAAGGAGCAGGCGGCCCCCGGCGGCCGCAAGATCGGCCAGGTAGCCGGCCACCACCGGCGCTGCCAGCATCAGGATCCAGCGGGAAGGCACGGCGGCGGCCACCACCGCCCAGTGAGGAGCGGTCCAAAGACCCATCACCCACCCCCCGCAGAACCCCAAGCCCAGCGACCACCAGCTCGGCTTGTGGGCAAAAGCTGGAAGAACAAAGGCGGAAGCAGCCACCGTGGCCAGCACCAGGGTGGCAAAGGCTTGAAAGAGCAGCAAGCTGACAAAGGGGCGGACCCCCGGTGCAAAAACCGGCCAGGCCCACCGGCTGGCGCCCATAACCGCAAACACCAGAAAAACACAGCCCAGCATCACCGCCCGCCGCAAACCCAAAGCCCGGGGCTGAGGGCGGATGCGGCGGGCCACCGCCCCGGCCAAAAGCAGGCCCGCGGCCACTTCCAGCGGCCAGGAAACCGCCGGCGCCAGGGCCTTGCGAGCTGGGGGTTTACCCACGAGAAGCGTGCCCACCACCATGCCCTCCCGCAGCCACCAGTCCCGGCGGGCTAAACCCTCCACAAAACCCAGCGGCTCCTCGCCGGAAAGACGCCGGACCGCGCTTACCGAAAGCCGCCCCCCGGGCAGCCATGAGGCAGCCTCCAGCGAAGGCCTTTCCGGCCTTTGCAAATCCGGCACGCGCACGGTAACCACCCAGGCCCCATGGGCGGGTTGGTAAAAAAGCCGCCAGCCCTGGGCTTCCCGGGAAAACGCCCGCAGCTTGCCCCACAGCACACCCAAAGACGGACCCTGGCTTTCCGCCCGCTGCACCGCCCAGGCCGGTGGCCCGGCCGGTTCCCTGGTGGGAACAACAAAACCAGCCACCACCATGGGGGCAACCACAACGGCGACCTTTACCGCCCTTTGCCAGGCCACAAGAGGCTCCCGAAAGCCCAGAGAAACAGCACATTCCAAGCCTCACCCCAGGGAAACTGAGGGGCAAAGTAGCCAAGCCGCACCAGCTCCCAGACCAACCGGCTCCCCACCGCCCAACCCCAACCGTAACGCCACGCCAACCACCCCAAAACCGATTGGGCGGAAAGCTCCCCCAAAACCCCAGCGGGAAGCGGCACGGCCGGCAACGGGTGCAGCAAGCTGCCCACCGCTGCGGCAAGCACATAGGCCGCTCCAGGGCCCAGAAAGGGCCGCAAAAGCCAGGGGATCCCGCCGCGCAGCAGGGGCTCTTCGCCCAGCGCCCGAAAGCCCGCTTCGGCCAGGACCAAAGGCCAAGGCTCGTTGAGGACCGTGCCGGTCCTGGGAAGCCAGCCGCCGGCGGCTCGCACCAGCTCCGGCCACAGCAGGCTCCAGGAAGCCAGAAAGAGGCCCAAAACTGCATAGGCCCTCCTCCCCCCGGAGGCCCTGGGCGCCAAGCCTCCCAAAACCAACACCGAAAAGAAAACCGAAACGGCCCAAAAACCGGAAACGGGAAGGGAATGAGCGGTGCTCCTGCCCAAAGCCCAGCAGCCGATAGCCAGCACAAAAGCCGAAAGCCAGGGCAAACGCAAGCGAAACCAGAACGCCTCGGCGGTGGCCACGAAAAGCCCCAGAACGCTCAACGCGGCAGCAAAAAAAGCAAGCCACCGGGCCCGCTGGAGCTCCGCCACCCTCCCCACCACCACGCCCATGGGGTCGGGATCCGGGATCAACCTCCGGGAAAGCGCCACCACCGTGCTTCCCGCCACCTCCACCTCCAGCTCCTCCTGCCACCCCGGGGGTAGAGGCTCCCCACGCACTACCCAGTGCGCCCGGTGCCAGGTGATTCCAGCGTCCACTCGGGAGGCCAAACGTCGCAGGGAAAAGGCGTAAAACTCCGGGATGACCGGGGAAAGCTTTCGCCGAAGGTGCTCCTCCACCAGGGCCGGCGGGATGGCCAAACCCGGATCCGTGGGCAACGGGCGGCGGAACCGCACCAGCTTTTCCCCTTCCACGGCCACCTCGCCGCCACCAAGGAAGCGCACCGTGGCCACCGGCTCCCGGGGGCGAAAGCGCTCCAGACCCTGGGTGGCCCAGTCCCAAGCCCAAAGGAGGCCCTGGCTGGTTTGGTACACGGTATCGCCAACGGGACCCGGCGGGAAGCCAAGCTCTTCCGAAAAACGCGTGGCCAGCGGCACCAGGGTGGCCGGCTGGCGGTGAGGGCGGTTGACCTGGAGGGTATACAAGAAAGCCCCCACCCCCGCGAGAACTGCCAACCCCAGCGCCAGCTTCCAGCGAGCCACCCGCATTCTGGGCCTGAGTTTACACTTAGGCGCATGGGAGCCGTGCGGTTCCGGCAGTTACCTCACACCGCCGATGTGCGGCTGGCGGTTTACGGGCAAAACGAGGAAGAGCTCATGCGCCACCTGGCCTTGGGCATCGGCCACCTGGTGCTGGGGCGCACCCCTCAGGGACCACCCAAATCCTCCCACCATTTTCCCCTGCCCCAGGACGACTTAGCAGCGCGCCTTGTGCGGGTGGGCAACGAGGTGGTCTTCTGGCTCTTTGCCAAAGGGCAGGTTACTGTGGACGTGAGGCTGGAAGGCCAGGACGCGGAGCTGCACCTTCGCCCCTTGAGCCCCCGTTCCACCCCGCACTTCGAGATCAAAGCGGTAACCTTTCACGCGCTGCGGCCGCAGGCAAGAGGCAAAGGGGGGCTTGCAGCGGTTCTGACGCTGGACCTTTAGGCTCGCTTCTTGGCCTGACTAAGCCAAACGCTTCGCTTCTCTTTTGAGATCCTCCACGTGGTGCGTGCTTTCCCAGGTGAACTCCGGTTCCGTGCGGCCGAAGTGACCGTACGCAGCGGTCTTACGGTAAATGGGCCGCCACAGGTCCAGCTCTTTGATAATGCCGCGGGGGGTAAGGTCGAAAACCTCCTTGACGACCTTGGTCAGCTGCTCATCGGGAATCACGCCACTACCGAAGGTGTCCACCATGACTGACACCGGCTTACAAATTCCGATGGCGTAAGCCAGCTGCACCAGCGCCTGGCGGGCAAGACCCGCAGCAACGATGTTCTTGGCGATGTGGCGGGCCATGTAGGTGGCGGAACGGTCCACCTTGGTGGGGTCCTTCCCCGAAAACGCACCACCGCCGTGGGGCGCCCAGCCTCCGTAGGTGTCCACGATGATCTTGCGCCCGGTCATACCGGTGTCGGACTGAGGACCGCCCACCACGAACTTGCCCGTGGGGTTCACGTAAAAGAGGGTGGGCTTTTCCACATCTAAAAGCTCTTTGGGGAGCACCGCCCGGCCCACCTTTTCAATGATTTCCTGCCTTGCCTCCTCGGTTATATGCTTACCGTCAGGACCCAGGATGTCCTCGGTGTGCTGGCAGGAAATCACCACGGTGTCCAGCCGGTAGGGACGCCCTTCCCGGTACTCCACGGTCACCTGCGTCTTGCCGTCGGGCCCCAGGTACGGGAGGATTTGCTTGCGCCGCACCTCCGCAAGCCTCTTGGTGAGCGCATGGGCCAGGGCGATGGGGGTGGGCATGAGCTCGGGGGTTTCATCGCAGGCGTAGCCCACCATAAGGCCCTGGTCCCCGGCGCCCCCCTGGTCCACCCCCTGGGCAATGTCGGGAGACTGACGCCCAATGGCGTTGAGGATGCCGCAAGTTGAGTAGTTGAAACCGTACTTGGCGTCGGTGTAGCCAATTTCCCGAATCACCTGCCGCACCAGGTCCTGCACATCCACCCAGGCCTTGGTGGTGATTTCCCCTCCGACTATGACCAAGCCCACGGTGATGAAGGTCTCACAGGCCACCCGGGAGCGGGTTTTCCATGGGTCTTCCCCTGGATGCTCAGCTTCGTAAGCGTTGTCGAACTTTAAGACCTCATCCAAAACCGCGTCGGAAATTTGATCACAAACCTTATCCGGGTGACCTTCGGTCACCGACTCTGAGGTGAAAACGTGAATCCCGTGAGCGTTCATGTGGTTCCTCCTTCCAGGAAAACCTCACTTCCGGACCTAAGATTCTAACCCCGACCCGGTTTCGTCAAAAAGCCGGCGGGCCCGCTCCCGCAAGCGCCCCAGTTCCACCGCCGCGGTGCTGCGGTGTTTGCCTTTTCCTTGCAGGTACGCTTTGCACGCCGCGAGCCGCACCACCAGCCTCACCATGGCCTTGCGTTCATCCCGCCGAGAAGCCCACCTCCGGGAAAACCTCCGCCAGAAGCGCGCTCCCGCCTCGGCCACCCACGCGGGCAAAAGCCCAAAACCCACTTCTTCCGTAAGCTGCGGCTGCAAAACCTTTTGCTCCACCCACAAGGCTAACGCTAAAGCCAAAAGCACCACGCTGGTGGCCAAAAGCCAAAGCACCCAGAGCAAACCCACCTGCGCAAAAACCGCCATCCACCCCCAGGCCCAGGGCAGCGCCAGGCCCAGGGAAAGAGCACCAGAAGCCAGCCTTCCCCCGAACCCCGGCCAAAGCCACCTCAGTCCCAAAAGGCTTCCCAACACAGCCCCGGCCGTAAGCCCAGCCATCGGCAACCAGGGTTCAGCAAGCCCGCGCAGGACACCCAGGCCCGCCACCATCCCCACACCGGAACCCACGGCCAGGCCCATCCACGCCGCGTCCAAAGGGGTTTCCACCCGGGGCCAGCGGGCCAAAAGCCAAAGCACCACTAAGCTCAAAAGCGAGCTCAAAGCCCCTCCCGCCCAGGGCCAGCGGGAAAAAAGCGGCGCAAGGCTTGCAAGCCGCCCTGCCCCTAAGGCAGCAGCCCCCGCCACGCCTCCGGCAGCCAAACCCAACCACAGCGGGCCCAAATCCCCAGCTTCTCGGCGCTCCCAAAAGCAAAGCAGAAGCACCAAAAGGAAGATCGTAAACGGCAAAACCAGCGAAAATCCTTGGCTCATGGCAAAAGGCAAAGCTCCTTGGCAAAACCGGAAGCAAAAAAAGCACGGGCCTGTTCAATATCGGCACGAACCTGGGCGGTCAACGCCAGAACATCGGGAAAACGCTGCTCATCCCGAAGCCTTTTGAGAAAATAAAGCCGCACCGGTTCACGGTAAACGTCGGCGGTGAAATCCAAAAGGTGCGTTTCAACCATCAATCTGTGGTTTTCGTAAAGCGTGGGCCGCACCCCCACGTTGGTAACCCCGGGGAAAAGGCGGGAAAAAGAGGCAATGTAGGTGGCGGTGACGTACACCCCTTTGCCCGGCAAAAGCTCGTTTTCCGGCTCCAAATTCAAGGTGGGGAACCCAAGCCTGCGTCCTAGCCTCTTGCCCACCGAGACCTTGCCATCCACAAAGTGGTAGCGCCCCAAAAGCTCCCTGGCTTCCTCCACCGCCCCTTCCGCCACCACCCGGCGCACCCGCGAAGAGGAAATGGGGCCCTTGGCATCCTCCACCGGCGGCATCCCCACCACAGAAAAGCCCAACTCTCCACCCACCGCTTGCAGAAACGCCACATCCCCTTCCCGTCCCTGGCCAAACCGGAAGTTAAAGCCCAGGTGGACCTCCCGGGGGTGAAGGCGGTCATAAAGGAAACCACGCGCAAAGCGATCCGCGGAGGTGGCGGCAAACTCCCTGGTGAACGTGAGCTCCACCAGCACATCAAGGCCGGTTTGCGCGAGAAGCTGTAGTTTTTGCTCCCGGGTGGTCAAAAGCTTCATGCCGGAATCCGGGCGCAGCACCTTTTCCGGATGGGGCCAAAAGGTCACGCCTAGAGCCGGGACACCCAACTGCCTAGCGCGGGCCACCGCGGTGGTCAGGAGCAACTGGTGGCCGCGGTGCACACCATCGAAGTTGCCGATGCTCACCACCCCGCCCTGGGGAAGCTCGGTCCACGGCGAGGGATCGCGGATGACCTCCATAGGCTAGCGGGCCACCACGGGCAGGCGGGGGCTCGGCTTTTGGGCTCTGCCCTCCACCACCTCCAGCACCTCGCCCACCAGGTCGTAATCGGCGCTGGAGGTGATCCTCACCCGCACGAAATCGCCGGGGGCCGCCGGGCCGCCGGAAAGCACCACCACGCCGTCCACTTCCGGCGCCTGGGTGGCCAGCCGCCCCTGCATCACCCAGGGGTGCTCGGGGGAGGGTCCGTCCACCAGCACCGTGGCCTCGCGCCCCACAAAAGCCCGAAGCCGCCGACGGGAAAGCCGTCGCTGCAAGGAAAGGAGCTTATCTCTCCGGGCTTCTTTGACCTCCTGCGGGATGGGGTCTCCCAAATGGGCTCCGGGGTTTTCCTCCTGGAAGGAGTAGGCAAAGACCCCCAAATGGTCGAAGCCCACTTCCTCCACAAAGCGACAAAGCTCGGCGAACTCCTCCTCCCCTTCCCCGGGGAAGCCCACGATGAACGTGGTGCGCACCGCCAGGCCCGGCACCACCTGCCGGGCGTGGGCAATGAGGTTCCGGTAGCTTTCCCCATCCCCCCCTCGCTTCATGAGCTTGAGCACCTTGCGGGAGGCGTGCTGGAGGGGAATGTCCAGGTACGGCACAAGCCGGGGGTTTTCCGCCATGAGCTGGAAGATCCCCTCGTCCAAGGTGGCCGGGTAGGCGTAAAGGACCCGAATCCAGGGGAAATCGGTTTCCGAAAGCAAACGCTTGAGGAGCTGGCGCAACCCCAGGCGCCCCAAACCCAAATCCTCACCGTAGCGGGTGGTGTCCTGGGCGATGAGGATGAGCTCCCGCACACCGCTGCGCTCCAGTGCCTGGGCTTCCGCCACCAGCGAATCCACCGGACGGGAGCGGAAAGCCCCGCGCATCCGGGGAATGTGGCAAAAAGCACAGGGGTTGTTGCAGCCCTCGGCAACCTTCAGGTAGGCATACACCCCGCCGGTGGCCAAAAGTCTGGGAACGCGGTGGTCGTAAAGCCGCATGGAGGCCACCTGATCGGGAAGGTGCTCCCGGGAAAGCTTGCCAAACACCGCTTCTGGCGCTCTTTCCAGCTCGTCCAAGCCCACAAAGGCGTCAATTTCCGGAATTTCCGCCGCCAGCTCCTGGGCGTACCGCTGCACCATGCAGCCCGCCACCACCAGCCGCTTGAGCTGTCCTGTTTCCTTGAGCTGAGCCATCTCCAGGATGGTTTCGATGGACTCCCGCTTGGCATCCTCCACAAACCCGCAGGTGTTCACAATGACCACATCGGCTTCTTCGGCGTTGGGGGTGAGTTGGGCACCCTGCTGCACCAGAAACCCGAGCATAACCTCGCTGTCCACCAAATTCTTGGCGCAGCCCAGGGAAACAACCCCTACTTTCAGCGGACGGCTCCTCCCCGCCATAACGGGCTATTCTAGCTGAACCGCCCCCTCACCCCCCGCAGTGCCGCTAAACCCGTTGGCGGGAGGCCGCCAGCGCCACGAGCTCCCGGTAAAGCTTACGGGCATCCTCGGGTAAAACCCGCATCCGGGCCGCCAGCTGCCGACGCTGGCGAGCGTCCAAGGCACCCATCAGCAGCAGCACATCCGCCCGGTCCTGAACCCCGCCGGCAAAGAGCTTGGTCAAGATCAAATCGGGGAGCTGGAGGACCTGAAGGCGCAAGCCCCCAAGTTGGCGCCATTGGGCCCGCTCCAGCAGGCGGCACTGCCACGGAAACCGCCCTATCACGATGTCCACTGTGATGCACTGGGACCTTGAAAGCTGCACCGCACCGGCAAAGGGGTCCTCGCCGTTGCCCCAAACAAGCCGCGCCTCCCCCGGGAAACCGCGCCAAAAAGCGGAGGAAAGTATTCCCCCATCCACCACCAGGAGGTCCGCATCGCCGGTAAACCGAGCAATCCCGTACGTGGCCATAGCGAAGGCGCCGAAAAGCCCGCATTTGACCCTGCGCCGGGTAAGCCAACCCACAGCATCGGCCAAAAGCGCTAGCGATCCAACGCCTCGAGACATGGGCTCCGCCGCCGCCCCAGCTGCCTCTGGCGCCGGACCTCCCTTAGGCGTTCGTCGTCGAAACCCAACACCTTGGCTGCCTCCCAGATCCGCAGCAGCTCGGCGATAGCGTCCTCACCTGCCTGCTTTTGCTTTTTTAAACTTTCCGCCACCGGGCTTGGCCGTGCTTTCACGGTCTCATCTTACCTCACCGTTGGCCGCTTTTCGTGCCACCCCTTGAGCATCTGCGCTTGCACCTTTTCCGGTATCAACGAAAACCCTTCCGGAGCCAGACCGGGGCTGCCGAACAAAGGGAGCTACCCGGGTGCGCAAACCGAGCGAGGGCGGGCAACCGCTTCCTTGTTGAAGCTACGGATACAGCCGGTAGAGCATGCGGGGGTAGGGGATGGTTTCGCGCACGTGGTCCAGGCCGCAAAGCCACGCCACTACCCGTTCGATGCCCATGCCAAAGCCGGAATGGGGGAAGGCCCCGTAGCGGCGGATGTCCAGGTACCATTCGAAGGCTTCCCGGGGCAGGTTGTGCTCGCGGATGCGCTGCTCCAAAAGCTCGTAGGAGGAAATCCGCTCGCTGCCGCCGATGATTTCGCCGTAGCCTTCGGGGGCAATCATGTCCACCGCCAGGGCACGGGTGGGGTCCTGGGGGTCCGGCTCCATGTAAAACGCCTTGATGTGCGCGGGGTAACGGGTGATCATCACCGGCTTTCCCGACTCATCGGCCAGGGCGGTTTCCTCGTCGCCGCCGAAATCATCTCCAAACTGCACGGAAAACCCCTTGGCCTGCAGCTTGGCGATGGCGTCGGCGTAGTCAATACGTGGGTAGGGCCTGCGGGTGGCCGGTTCCAGCTTGGAGGTATCCCGCTCCAGGCGCTTCAGCTCCTCCTGACAGCGATCCAAAACCCGCGCCACCAGCTCCGAGACGAACTCCTCCGCCAAATCCAGAAGCTCGGGAAAGCGCATCCATGCCACTTCCGGCTCCACCATCCAAAACTCCATGAGATGGCGGCGGGTCTTGGATTTCTCGGCGCGGAAAGTAGGACCAAAGCAGTACACCTTGCCGTGGGCAGCAGCAGCCGGTTCCAGGTAAAGCTGCCCGGACTGTGAAAGGTAGGCCTTTTCCCCAAAGTAGTCGGTTTGAAAAAGCGTGGAGGTGCCCTCGCAGGCGGCCGGCGTGAGGATGGGCGAGTCAATCAGCACGAAACCGCGCTTGTAGAAGAACTCGCGGATGGCAAAGCACAGCTCGTTGCGCACCCGCATGATCGCGTGCTGGCGGCGGGAGCGCAGCCAGAGGTGGCGGTTGTCCATGAGGAAGGCCACCCCGTGTTCTTTGGGGGTAATGGGGTAATCCTGGCAAAGCTGGTAAATCTCCAGCTCTTTCACCGTGAGCTCCACGCCCCCGGGGGCCCGTTTGTCTTCCCGCACCGTTCCCACCACCCAAAGGGAGGACTCCTGGCCGAGCTTTTCCGCGTCCTCCCAAACCTTTTGGGGTACCTCGGGTTTGAAAACCACGGCCTGCAAGAAGCCCGTGCCATCCCGCACGATCAGGAACTGCAGCTTGCCCGAAGAGCGCTTGTTAAAAAGCCACCCTCGAACCCTCACCTCTTGTCCCACCAGCTCGGGGAGCTGTCGAATTTCCGCGTCCTGCATCGTTGCCTCCCGGCGGCATTGTACGGCACGGGAACCCTCAGGTGGGCGGCAACACCAGGTGGGGAATTGTGGGCCTGCGGGTAGCCGCAGGCCCAATAACTGGAGCCAGCGCGAGGTCCGGTCGGTCTTTCAAAACCACAGCCAGTGCGAGCCCTAAGAGCTTTCCGGAGGAGCAGAACTCCAGCCAGAGCGTGCTTTTCCGGGTGTCCGTGGTTACGGAAGTGTTTCCACCAGCTCAAGAGTTGGGGGTGCCAGCTCAAAGTAAAGCCCGAAGACCGAGAGCTTCCCGCAAGCTAGCCTTTCCGCCACAAACGGAAACGTTGCCAAGCGCTGGAGCGACAACCTCACCGCGGCGCGACCGACCTGCTTTTCGTCCGCTGTGGCAAGCTCCGGGAACTGCTCGTCCAGCGGACGCAAGAGCTCCAGCCATCGGCCAAGGTATGAGCTTGCGTTTGGCGCTTTTTGGGCCATGAAGCCGCGAATTCCGCCGCAAAGACCGTGGCCAACCACGAGCACCTGGGGGACTTGCAGGGTCACGATGCCGAACTCCAGGGCGGCACTAACACCGTGATGACCCGAATCCTCTTCCGGCGGCGGAACCAGCGCGGCTACGTTCCGCACCACGAAGAGCTCACCAGGGCGAGCGGAAAAGAGCAAAGCCGGATCCACCCGCGAGTCGGCGCAGGCAATCACCATGGCCCTGGGCTTTTGCCCGTGCTGGACCGCTTCCCTGAAGCTCGAATCTTCTCCCGACACGAAGCGCCGATAGAAGCCCTCGAACCCCTCACTAATCCAAGTTGGCAGTGGCTTGTTCGTCATCTCACCTCCCCTGGCATTCCGTTCCTCCGTGGCAGAAAATGGTACCGGACAAGGCCGGCGGGAGGGGTTGAAGGCTATCAAGACGGCCCCATCCGTATCCCAGGCCGAAAACCGTACGCAAACCCCAGGACTTGACAAACCCCAAAAACCTGTCAAGCTAGGTGTGCCTCGCCGAAAAGCGATGCCCGCTTCAAAATTGGTTGGAGCGCGTAGAACACCGCGGGTGGTAAAGCGCATCCGGGGTTTTGGTGAAAGGCTGGGAGGCCCCAGCAAGCAGCACGGCCGAAGAAGGCCGGCAAGGAGAGCAGCATGGCTAAAGGTACGGTGAAGTGGTTTAACGAGTCTAAGGGTTTTGGTTTCATCACCCAGGAAAGCGGCGAGGATGTGTTCATTCACTACTCGGCGATTCAGGGTGACGGGTTCCGCACGTTGCGCGAAGGCGCAAGGGTGGAGTTCGACGTGGTGCGCGGCCCCAAGGGGCTGCAGGCGGCAAACGCCCGCGTCATCTGACGTCCCCAAGCTAAGACCACAACCGGGCGGCACTCAGTGCCGCCCTCTTTTTTTGGACATCCCTACCCATCGTTTGACATTTTTGGACAATAGGCCTACCCTTGCCGCCGGGCGGAGGGATGGAGCTCAAAGTTCGGGATGTGGCCAAGCTTTTGGGGGTCTCCGAAAAGACCATTTACCGTTGGCTTGCCGAGCGCAAAATCCCCGCCTACCGCCTCCATGACCAGTACCGCTTTTCCAAAGCCGAAGTTTTAGAGTGGGCGCAGGCCCAGCGGCTCACGGTCGCTCCGGAAGCGCTTGGTGAGGCTTCTCCCGCCCAGGAAGTATCGCTGGCGCAAGCGCTGCAACAGGGCGGAATCCTCTACCGCTTGCAGGGGCACGAAAAAACCGCAGTGCTCCGGGAGCTGGTGGCGGCCATGCCGCTTCCCCCAGGGCTTGACCGGGAGTTCCTGTACCAGGTTCTGGTAGCCCGGGAAGCTCTGGCTTCCACCAGCATTGGCGACGGCATTGCCCTACCTCACCCGCGAACGCCAATCCTGGCGGCGGGAGCGCCGCCCCAGGTGACGCTGGCCTTCCTACAAAACCCCGTGGATTTTGGGGCCTTGGACGGCAAACCCGTGTTTGCGCTTTTTGCCATCTTGGCGCCATCCTCGGCCACACACCTGAAGCTCTTGGCAAAGCTTGCCTTCGCCCTCAAGCAGGACGCCTTCCGGTCGCTCATTCAGGCGGCCGCCGGCAGGCAGGAAATCCTCGCGCAAGCGGCAGAAATTGACGCCACCTTGCGGTCCCGCCAAGGGGGTGCAGCGTGAGCGAGGTTCTCCTCGCGCTTTTGGGGATTCTGCTCGCCGGCACCGTGATGGTTGCGTTGCCCAATCGGCGCTTGGGCTTAGCTTTGTTCGAACTTGCGGCGCTTTTTGGCTTGGCGGTCAGCATCAGGTATTGGATCGAGGGAGAAACGCTCACCTTGCGGTGGCCCTGGGGCTTGCCGTTTGCCTCTTTGTCGCTGGCGCTTGACCCACTGGCTTGCTTTTTTCTCGTACTGCTTTTCCTCCTGAGTGCTTTAGCCGCTTGGTACGGCTATGGGTACACCCAACACCAGCACGAAACCCAAAAGCGCCAAATCTGGGCGTGCTTTACCGGGTTGGTGGTGGCCATGGGCCTGGTCATGCTGGCCGCCAACGGCGTGCTTTTCCTCCTGGGCTGGGAGCTGATGTCGCTTTCGGCGTTTTTCCTGGTGCGCAGCACCGGCAGCGAAAAGTCCCAAGCGGCCTCCTGGAGCTTTTTGGTGGCATCGCACGTGAGCGGCGCAGCGCTGGTGGGCTTTTTCTTTGTGGTGGGCCAGGAAGCCTCCAGCTTGGATTTTGCCCTGCTGGCCTCCCAAACCTTGCCCGAAACAACCAAGAATTTAGCGTTCTTCCTGGCGCTTTTGGGCTTTGGCTTAAAGGCTGGTCTGGTGCCCGGCCACTTTTGGCTCCCGCAAGCGCATCCAGAAGCCCCGTCTCACGGGTCGGCCTTGCTTTCTGGCCTCATGATTAAGCTCGGCATCTACGGTTTGCTGCGCACGCTCCCTTGGCTTTCAATGCCAGCCCCTTGGTGGGCCTGGGTACTGCTGACCTTAGGCGGTTTTTCGGCCTTCTTTGCCATCCTCCAAGCTCACGGCCAGGACGACTGGAAGCGGGCTTTGGCCTACTCCTCGGTGGAAAACATGGGCCTGGCCA
Source organism: Thermoanaerobaculum aquaticum (assembly GCF_000687145.1). Lineage (NCBI taxonomy): Bacteria > Pseudomonadati > Acidobacteriota > Thermoanaerobaculia > Thermoanaerobaculales > Thermoanaerobaculaceae > Thermoanaerobaculum > Thermoanaerobaculum aquaticum. The sequence continues at coordinate 2,248 of NZ_JMFG01000016.1, read as the reverse complement.
GCTTGGGGTTGGGGCTTTGGGTGTGGGGAACGGCGGCGGACCAGCGCGAAATTGCCGCAATGGCACTTTTTGCCGTTTTGATCCACCTTCTCTCCCACGCCCTTGCCAAGGGCTCGTTCTTCCTGTTGGCCGGCTGCCTGGATCACGCCACAGGCACCCGTAACCCCGACCTGCTCGGAGGCCTGGGGCGACCGTTGGGGACGACAGCTACGGCAGCGATGCTTGCGGCTACGGCCATGAGCGGGTTGCCGCCAAGTTTGGCGTTTTTCAGCGAGTTCCTGTTGCTTTACGCCGGCGTCCAGGCGGTGTTGAGCGGTGGCACGCTTTCGGGCACGTGGGTGGTGGGCTCGGTGGCCCTCACCGCCGGAGTTGCCGCGTTTGCCTTTGCCAAGCTTTACGCCGCCACCTTTCTCGGTGAGCCGCGAAGCGAGAAGAGCCACAGCCCCCACAGCCTTCCCTCCAGCATGGAAGCGCCAACTTTGCTGCTTGCGTTGCTGGCGGTCATTCTTGGACTGGCCTCTCCCTGGCTGGTAAAGGCGTTTTCACCCATCGTGCAGGCTGCCACATCCGTTTCTGTGGAAGGAGTGAGCGCCTCGCTGTTTCACCTGTTTTCCACCTTGGTTTTGACGGCAGGGGCGGCCATGCTGGTGGGGATCGTAGCCACTGGGGCGTTGTTCTTGGGCCTCCGGCGCCGGGCCGTTTTGACCGCCACGTGGGGGTGCGGCTACCTGGCGCCCTCGCCGCGGATGCAGTACACCTCCACCGCCTCCAGCCAACCTTTGCTCCGCTTCTTGCAGCCTTTGGTCCCCGCCGATCCCCCTCGCCCCAGCCGCACGCTTTTCCCCACCGCCCGCACTTTGGCGCTGAGCTACCGGGATCCCGTGGTGCAAAGTTTGGCAACCTTACGGCAAACGGCTTGGCAGCTGGTGCCCCGCATCCCCCTGGGAAAACCCGGGAAGGTTTCGCTGTACGTGCTTTTTGTGGCGCTCACGCTGGTGGCGCTGCTTTTCCTGGAGGTCTTTCTGTGGTGACGCTGACCTCGCTGGGCAGGCTGTTGCTGGTGCTGCTGGTGGCCCCTTTGCTTTTGGGCTTGGTAGGCCGTGTGAAAGCGTGGATGGGTCGCCGCCGGGGAGCACCGCTTCTCCAACGTTACTTCGATTTGGCCAAGCTCGTGCGCAAGGGTTTGGTTCTCAGCAAAACCACCACGGTGTTTTTCTTTGCCGGACCTGCCTTTTCCCTGTCCGCGGTAATAGCAGCGTTTTTTCTCGTGCCCATTGCCGGCGAAAAAGCAGCCATCGCTTTCCCCGGGGATTTTTTGCTGCTTGCGGCCCTTTTGGCGGTGGGTCGGGTGGCCACCATGCTGGCCGCTTGGGACACCGGCTCCAGCTTCGAGGGCATGGGGGCAAGCCGCGAAGGGTTTATTTCCAGTTTGTCGGAGGCCCCGTTTTTCCTTTCGCTTTTGGCCATGGCGGTGAGCACCAAGGCAACATCGCTTTCCGCCATGACGGGTGGGGTTTCCGGAGAGCTCTGGTCCAAACAGGGAAGCACGTTGGTCTTGCTAGCCGCGGTGCTGTTTTTGCTTTCGCTTGCGGAAAACGCGCGGGTTCCCTTTGATGACCCCACCACCCATTTGGAGCTCACCATGGTGCACGAGGTGATGGTGCTGGACCACTCGGGACCCCTGCTGGCGCTGGTGGAAGCGGCAGTCGCGGTGAAGATGGCGCTTTTTGCCACGTTGCTGGTGGACCTCGTGGTTCCCTGGGCCAGCCTCCCCGGGGCTTGGAAAGCGGCTGTTTTTGCCGTGGGTTTGTTGCTGGTGGCTGTGGCCGTAGGCGTCGTTGAATCCATCATGGCCCGCCTGCGACTTGTTCGCGTGCCCCATCTTTTAGCCGGTGGCCTGGTGTTGGCTTTGGCGGCCTTGCTTCTGGTGAGGAGCTAGCATGCTGGAAAGCGAGCCCATTCTCCTGGCCATTTGCCTGGTTAACTTCCTGGTTTTAGGGAGCGCTCGTTTTCGCGCGCTGATCCGCTTGGTCGCTATACAGGGCTGGCTTTTGGGCTTTTTGGTGCTCACCACCGGCGGCCTTTTTGCTTCCCCCTGGCGGGTTTGGGCGNNGCTGGCACTGGCTTCCGCCACTCTCAAGGGGCTGGTTTTCCCGAAGCTGCTTCAAAATGCTTTGCGAGAGCTCGACGTTCAGCGGGAGGAAAGGCCGCTGGTGGGCTTTTCCGCATCCTTGCTGGTGGGACTGGG